>JBDSAR010000208.1:0-17830 GCA_039922035.1 Chthoniobacteraceae bacterium | reverse complement strand
GCTTGCGTCCTGCGGGAGATCGAAGAGGCCCTTCAGATCGGGATTGTCTATGCGGATGACAGGGCGCGTGTCGGCGATGTCGGGCGAGACCATCGCCTCCAGCGCCCACTCGGCGGCGCCGGCCATCCGCGGCTTGTCCATGAAACTTTTCCACGGCTCGTAGTTCGCCTCCTGCTTGCCGCGCAGCAGCGTGAGCGTGGTGCGCGCGAGCGTGTCCATCGGCATGTGACGCCCGTCCACGACGACGGGGATGCGGCCGAAATCGTTGAACGCCCAGTCCTTGTCCGCGGGCACGCGGAGCTTCCCGGCATACCAGCCGGCGAAAAGAAGCGTGATGATGAGAGGGAGCCACTTTTTCATGCGAGTGCGGGAGAAGTGCGCGGGCGGTTCGTGAAGACAACGTAGGCGATGCCGAGGAATGCCGCAAATTGCGCGATGCTCACGGGCCACAGCATCGCGCCGTGCGTCTCCTGATATTTCAGCGCGAAGGGCACGGCGAGGATCGTCGGCACGAGCAGCAGGACCATCGAGAAGACAAGGTGCTTGCCGTGCCACACCTGCCACGCGAGCACGCCGCGGATGATCGGCGTGACGGCGATGACTGCGAGCGCGAACAGCGTGCCATTTTTGATCGCGATGAACGCGAGGAAGACATCCGGCACCATGATGAGCAGCGCGCACACCGGCAGCAGCGGATGCGGCACGCCGAAGCTCGGCGGCGGCAGGCCCGCGCGTTTCGCGAGGAAGCCGGTGAGGTGGAAAAGAAACTGCCACAGCAGACCGAACCCGACGAGCAGGCAGCCCGTGTACGGCGCGAGCATGCTCGGGTTTCCCACGACCTGCAGGCCGCTGTTCCGCCCGCCTTCCTTTTCCTCGGTGTCCGCAAAATCCGCGGGCGGCCTGCCGCTCAGCGCGGAGAGCAGTGCGGCGGTGCCGGGGCCGCGTTCGCCCTGGCCCATCGTGCTCTGGTAAAAGGTGAGGCCCGCGTAGCGCAGCGGGTTATTCATCGTGATGTCGGTCGCGCGATCTTCCTTCGTGTTCGGGTTGATGATCTTCACGCGGCTCGCAAATTCCTTCGCGTCCGACGTGCCCTGATACACCTCCTGCCGCGCGCGGATGAGTTGGATGTTGTAGGGCAAATAGTAGCGCTCATTGCGCATCTGGACGCGCCATTTCTTGCCGCCCGCCTCGAACTCCTGGGGGTTCAGCCGTCCGGATGCGAGCCAGGTGCCGAGCGATTTTCCACCGTCGAGAATCTCGATCACCGCCCACTGGAAATTGCGCCCCATCTTGTCGTCCTTGATCTCGGGGCGATCCACGATGCGCCCGACTTTTCCCGAGCCATTCGTCGCCGCGGGCTGAAACTGCTCCGCCTCGGCGAGTTTCCCGGCCTCCTCCTTCTCCGCGACGAATTGCATCTCGGGGCCCATGCGCGGCTGACCCATGCGGCGCGCTCGCTCGCCCGCCTGCTTGAATGCACCGAGCATGTCGCCGCGGAACTGCTTCTTCACCGTCGCCATCAGGTCCGCGGCGCGCTTCGGGTCGGCGGCGATGCGCTTCACCTCGGCGAGAAGTTCCTCGTTCGTGCCACCGAGTTTTTTCAGTGCGCGACGCCACACCATTGCGCGCTCGATGTTCGCAATGTCGGCCTCGGCGACGGGCACGAGCGCCTCGGCGGTGGAAAATTTCCCGTCCAGCGTCGCGAGTGCGACCTTCAGGCGCTCGGCCATCTTCTTCACCGTCTCGGGGCTGAGCACGTCGCCGTTCATGCCAAATTCGAGCACGCGCACGGTGAACGGCAGCTTCTCGTGCTTCAGTTCCACGGGCAGCTTCGATTTGGCAAAGAGTCCCTGCGGCTTGAAAGTATCCTCGGGAAACGACACGGCCTCGTCGTTGTCGGCGTCCTTGTCAGTCAGAAAAACGAGCTCCGCGTCGCGATGATGCTCGGTGTAGTTTTTCGCCTCGCCCTCCTCGAAGCCGAGGAAGCTCTCGACCGCCGTCTTGTCCGTCACGAACTGCCCAATGAGCATCACGATGATGCCGAAGTGCGTGAGCTGGATCCCGAATTTCTGAAAGCTGAACTGGAACCGCTTGAAGTGCGCCGCGAGCAGATTGATCAGCAGCATCCCGCCGAGCAGATGGCCGCCGGGGAAAATCGGCGGCACCCACCAGTCATCGCCCGCGTGGCGGATGACGACGAGCGTCTTAAACCATCGCACCTGCGCATTCCACAGGCCCTCGGGAGCCTGGGCGATGCTGCCGAGAAAAATGAGCGCGACCGAAAGGCCGAGCAGCCAGATCGTGAGACGGAGTGAACTGAAAAATTTCCAGAGTGAGGACATCAGGGAAGCTTGGTGACAAATACGACGAAGGCCTCCCGCGCAGACGCAACTGCGGGTGCGTCGCCGAGGAGCTTGATGAAAAACCACTCCCCATCATGCGGCACGATCGCGCCGGTGAGCGCGCGATTTTCGTTTTTCAAATCCACGAGGATCGCGCCCTCCACGCCAGCGAGCGGCTGCGCGAGCTTCGCGATTTCATCGTCGGGAATCGCGGCGAGTTTGAGCTGCGTTCGCCAGCGCTTCACGTTCTCGACAGTGCCGCCGGTCTCGCTCGGAAAGATGCTGATCATCACCTCCGCCTTCGCGCCGTCCTTTTCCGGCACGGTGAATTTCGCCTGCTGCATCGGCCCCGGTGCGACCTCGGTCCAGCCCGCGGGGATGGCACCAGGCCAACCTTTTTCCTCCGTAGGCGGAGTCAGCGCGGCCCGCGAACCTTCGGCAAATTTCACCGTCTTCAAAAACGCGAAAAACGCGGGCTTCTGCGCCGTGACCGCAGCTTCGGGGCCCTGGATTTTGAAAAACAAGCTGCCCTCGGGGCGATGCACAAACGCGACGACGAAACGCCCGGGCTTCTCGGCCTTCGTGTCGGCAAACTCGAACATGCGCCCCGTCGCGCCGGCGATCGGCACGTCCTTGAGCAGCTTCACGGCCTCGGCTTCATCGAGCGGTTCCTCGCCGCGCACCTGACGCCACATGTTCACGAGGATCGTCTCCTTTCCCTCCATCGAAGTGAGCGCCGTGATCGCGACCGAGGCATCGCCCGCGGCGAGCCGCCCGACATTCGCGGCATCCGCGCCCACGTCCTTCCAGCCCGCGGGCAACGTCCATGTGAGCGCAGGACGCCACACCTTTTCCTCGGCGCGCGCGGCGGACTTGCTCCCGTGATCGTGGCCGTCATTTTCGCTGTGCCCGGGCTCTTGGGGCGGGACGAACGGGCGGTCTTTCGGCGCGTCATACACGCGTGCGGTCTTGCGCTCGCAGCCCGCGAGGGCGGCGGCGAAGGCGAGAGCGCAGAGGAGAGGAGTGGTCTTCAAGTAAGGGAGTGTCATCGGCCACAGGCGGCGGGTCAACCCGACCAGGGGCGCGCTTCTTAGCGATCCTCCGGCGAAGCGCAAGGGGGCCGTGTCCCTTTTCATCACGCATATCCGCGTCCGGCGAGGCAAGGTGCGTGCGGCGTTCGGCAAGAACGGTTGAGCCGCGCGAGGGCGGCGCGCACACTCTCAAGGTTGCAAACTCCGATTCTCCCCTCCTGATGCCCAGACGTTTTCCACACCGCTCGCAGCCATTCCTCGCCGTGCCGCTGCTCATCTTTTCCGTGGTGACGCTCACCGCCCATGCCGCAGGTGTGCCTGCGGCGGCGCAGAAGGCTTTCCTGTGGCGGCCATTCCTCGCGCCGTTTCACGCGGTGGTGCTGCATTTTCCCATCGGCTTCGTCACGATGGTCTGCGTGCTGGAAATCCACCGCAGGTGGCGTCCATGCGAGGCGCTGAAGCCCGTGACGAAACTCACACTCTGGCTGAGCCTGCTCAGTGGCATCGCGGCAGCCACATTCGGCATCCTGCGTGCGACCGGCGGCGGCTACGAAGCGCACGAGGTGGAATCGCACCGCTGGACGGGCATCGCCGTCGTCGTGACGACCTTGCTCGCGCTCGTGGTGCAGCGTTTTGCTTATCGAAATGAAGCGCGCCGCCTGCTCACTTTCACTTACCGCGTGCTGCTCGCGGTAACACTCGCGCTGCTCGTGATCGCCGGACACATCGGCGGCAATCTCACGCACGGCTCGAAATACCTGACCGAAAACGCGCCTGCCTTCATGCGCGATTTCCTCGAAGGAAAATCCGCCGACTCCGCAGCCGACGCATCCCCGGCGAATCTCGATGCGAAGCAGAAGTTCTTCGCCGAGCGTGTGCAGCCAATCCTCGAAAAGAAGTGCATGAGCTGCCACGGGAAGGAAAAGCAGAAGGGCGACTACCGCCTCGACGATCCCGTCGTGGCGCTGAAAGGCGGCGAAAGCGGGAAAGCCGCGATCAAACCGGGTGATCCGCTCGGCAGCGAAGTGGTGCGGCTCATTTTGCTGCCGACAGACGATGACGATGTGATGCCTCCGAAGGGCAAGGAGGCCATGAGCGCCGAGGAAGTGCTCACGATCATCCGGTGGATTCAAAAAGGCGCGCCCTTCGCAACGGCAGCACCGGCAGCACCGGTGATGCACGAAGCAACGGGGCGATAGCGGATCGGACACACCACACACCGGCACTCAAAAGCACCCATTCGGGTTCCAGCATCGTGCGAGGTCCGTTCACAGGCCGCCCGTCTTCCCCGCCGACAGCCCCGGCTTCGCACTACGTTATCGGCCAAAAAGAGTTCGGCCTCCCGCAACCGATAGGCTACGGAAGGCCGATGTTCCCCCCAGAACAGTTTATAAAGTGTCGCATCCGCTTCCGAACGCTGGACGAAAGTTAACCCAGCGCCGCAAACGCGCAAGTCTATTTTTAGATTTTTTCATCCACGACCGAAATCGCTGCGTCATGATGTTTCGATAAGGCGAGCTTCTTTTTTAGCCGAGCAGAGTCCGGGCTTCCATGTCTGGAAAAATCAACCCGACACCGCCGTGCAATCATGCCGGGGGAACGTCGCTTAATGGCGGGAAAAAGTCTGCACACTGGTGATCCAGTGCGCAAAAAATCCACGCGGGAAAGCTCCCGCGTTCCGTGAAGTTTGCAGGCTGAGCCTGCTTAGTTGACGCCGTGCGTGGCCCGCTCGCTGAGCAGTTGCCGTTCGGCCTCCACCCAGTCGCTGAGCGAATCGCCCGGCAACCCAAGCTGCTGGCGCTTTTCGCCGATGAGATACGCGCGAAACGCGATGTCCTCCGAGCGAATTGCGGCAGTCTTGGCGGTTTCCTTTTTTACAGGCTTGGCCTTGGGCATGGCACCCGCGATGCGGGCGGCGGCCTTGGGCTTCGCTGTGGCGCGCGCCTTGGGCGCGGTGGTGGCAGCCGTTTTTTTGGCGCCCTCGTTTTTTTGTCGTTTGTTGACCATGGCTTTTTTTTGGTTCCCTGCTGACCAACGGGTACGGAGGGTAAAACCCGCGCGGCACCAGAGTGTCTGCCACAAATGGCGCGACATTGGAATGGAAATATTTGTCACCTCCGCGCCGCCGTGCAGTTACTTCGCAGGCGGTGCCTGCATCGCCGGAGGCAGGCCGCCTTCCACCTTTGCTCCCGATCCCCCGAACATCTCCTTGCTCATCTTGATGCCGAAGCGCTGCATATCGAGCTGCTGCTTGAAGGACTCGCGCAGCGTGTTCACCTGATCGGGAGTCAGCGTCTGCGGCGCCGACTGGAGCACACGCTGCTGGTATGATTCCTCCTGCTTCAGCCATTTTTCCACCGCGGCATCATCGCGCATCGCGGCGATCTGCCTGCCGGGATCGCTTTTGTTGCTCGCATCAAACGGGCTCTCCGGCGTCTTCATCCGCTCATCCTTCATGATTTGGAGAAGCCCGTCGCGCTGCGTCTGTTCCAGCGCCGATCCGGCAGAGGCGAACTGCTGCTCGTGCATCGCCAGCATCATCCGGTCGCCGAGCGTGCGCTCGTAGTCCTTGAGCTGCGTCATCCCTTCATCTCCGAGGACCGTCTTCAGCTTCTCGTCGTATTCCTTTTGCAAGGCCTCGGCCGTCCTCGCGATTTCCTTGCTCCCGGCTTCGTCGAGCGGGCCATTTTTCATCGCGCCAAATGCCGCCTCACTGGCCGCCGACTGCCGGTCGGCGAGCAGGCCGAGCACCTGATCGGCGACCTTCGGATCCAGCTTCAGATCCTTCGCCAGCGAGCCGTACTGCATCTTCATGGCCATGCTCATCTGCGAGCGCATCATCTTCTTTCCCTCCTCGGTGCTGAACATCTTCGCAAAGCCCTCCATCATTCCCTTGCCACCGGCATCGGTGCCGGGCTTTGCCGCGCCGGGTGCCGCGGACGAGGCGCCGGCAGCCGTGGAATTCTTCGTGCGGGCGAGCGCCGCATCGCGTTCGGCGGTGAGGCGGGCGATGTTTTCCCTCGTGAGTTCCGTTTCGGTTTTCAGGCGGGCGAGTTCCGCCTCGGCAGCCTGCGCGGCCTTTTGCGCGGCCTCGCGCGCGGATGCATTTTCAGCGATCTGCCGCTTCAGGCCGGCGGCGCTGTCGTATTGGAAAAAGGCGAACGCACCCGCCGCCACGGCGAGGGCAAGGAGGATTGCGGGAAGGGATCGCTGCATAATGCAAGGAAGTGTGATCGTCCGCCGCGGCTCCGCAAGCCGGGAAAAATCGCGCCGCGTGGGCTCAGAAATCCATGCTGCCCGTCGGCCAGCTTTCCTGCGGCACGTAGCCGAGCAGCTTTTCCGCGGAAGAAAGATCGAAGCGCGGCTGCACCAGCGCGCGGCTCACGCCGTACACCGTCGCGTGCCGGACAGTCTCCGGTGCCTCGACACAGCATGCGAAGAACCGCCCCACATCGCCGGGGCTGAAATAAACGTCACGGAAATGTTCGCTCGCCGCGATCTCCGCGACCTGCTCCGGCGTCCGCGGGCACCAGCCGAGCCGCGCGACGATCACGCTCATCCCGTGCATCTCCACAAACGTGCGGCCGATGGACTCCATGAACATCTTCGTCGCCGCGTACCACGCCTTCGGGCTCACCGGATCCTCCGGGCGGATCGGGAGCGGTCCCGCGAACTGCTGCCACCAGTTCACCTGCCCGGAACTCGCCAGCACCATCCGCCGCACGCCCGCGCAGCGCGCCGCCTCCATCGTGTGAAAAAGTCCCGTGATGTTGTTCGGCAGCAGGCTCGCGAGAAAATCGTCGTCATCCGGAGTCGCCGCGAGATGGATGACGCACTCCACATTTTCCATCGCACGATCCAGCGCGGCGCGATCCGCGAGCGTGCCGATCACACAGTCGCCCAGCCCGCGTGTCGGCGTGAGATCAAAGCCGCGCACGATGTGCCCGCGGCGCAGCAGTTCGGCGACGGCGGCGCGGCCGACTCTCCCCGACGAACCGGTGACAAGGACGCGGACAGGTTTGCTCATGCCAAAGCGAATACGCGGCGGAAACCGCGCGCGCGAATTTTTTCCGCACGGGGCGCGCCCCGGCTACCTTTTCTCCGGCAGCGTGAGCCAGCGGACGGCGAACTCGTCCTCCACCGTAATTAATCGCGGAAATTCCCGAACTGCAGCCCGACCTCGAATTCCGAACTACGGCAGAATGCGATCACCTCCTGGAGATCGTCGCGGCTTTTTCCCGTCACGCGGATCTGCCGGTCCTGCAATGCGCTCTGCACTTTCAGGCCCTTCTCCTTGATCGCGCGGATGACCTCCTTGGCCTTCTCGCCATCGAGCCCCTGCTTGATCACGAGTTCCTGCGTGGCGTGGCCGAGCGGCGAGATGGCAGGATCCTTGCGCTCCACATTGCGGAGGTCCACGCCGCGCTTCGAGAGCTTGCCGACGATGATATCGTGCAGGCTCTTCAACCGGCTCGCGTCCTCGGCGGAAAGTTTGATTTTCGATTCCTTCTCATCGAGTTCGATGGCGGCCTTGGAGCCTTTGAAGTCGAACCGGTTCGCGAGTTCCTTGCGGGCCTGGTTGATGGCGTTGTCGAGTTCCTGCGTGTCCACTTCGGAGGTGATGTCGAATGAAGGCATGGCGGGATTGAACATCAGTCGCCGCGTGAATGGAACACTGAAACCGCGCGGTATTTGCTGAAAGTCGGCGGCCACTTTGAAGAGACATTTTTTGAAACGCGGAGGCGCGAAGACGCGGAGAGGAACAGATGGGATGGGTGGAAAACTCTTTACCCTCCTCGCTCCGCGTCTCCGCGTCTCCCCGTTTCATTCCTTCCTTTTCGGCGACGCTCCTTCGCCACGGCGCGGGTGATGAGCATCCGTTCATCTCTTCGGGGCGATCAACTGTCGCGATTTATGCACTGGCCGGAAGGATGCGCGTTTTTAGCCACTGCTAAAAGTGCTGAAATGTGGGGTCTGGGAACTATTTTCCTCTGTCGAATGGGGTCGCTGGCACGGGATGGCACAGGCGTTGCTAACGGGGCGCTGCCAACCGACAGACCCTGCCAACGCACGAGCGCCGCTCCCTGTGAGCGCTTATCGACAGCGGGGGAAACCGGTCGAAGCATCAACAAACCAACAACATCCCAAACACACGAATGAAACTGACCAAGATCATCTCCAGCCTTGCCATCGCGGCCGTCGTCGCGCTCGGCACGCTCGGAGCACCCACCCTGCGAGCGCAGGACACCCCGGCCCCTGCGGCAGCCGCTCCTGCACCTGCGGCCGCCCCGGCGGCTGAGAAGAAGGAAGAACCGAAGAAGGAAGAGGTTAAACTTCCTGAACCGACCACCGATCAGACCGTGGGAATGCTCACAGCGGCTCTGACCAATAGTGACCCCATGGCAGTGCTGAAGACCGCGAAGGACGAGAAGGGTGCCCCGGCGCTGCCTCCGGCGCTGGCGAAACTGACGCCCGAGGAACTCGCGAAAGCCTTCCCGCTTACCGCCTCTTCCGAACCCGGCCATAACGGCTTCATGATGGTGTGCTCCGCCCTGGTGCTCTTTATGACGCTCCCCGGCCTGGCGCTTTTCTACGGCGGCCTCGTCCGCAAGAAGAACGTCCTCTCCGTCTGCGCGCAGTGCCTCGGCATCGCCGGCCTGGTGACCATCCTCTGGTGGGCCATCGGCTACAGCTTGGTGTTTGACGACAGCAACAAGGCCTCCGGCATCGCAGCCTACCTCGGCGGCACCGCCAAGGCGTTCCTTTCCGGCGTGAGCAGCACGCCGAACACGAACTACTCCTACTGGGTCGGCGAGAACGTCTTCTCCATGTATCAGCTCATGTTCGCCATCATCACCCCCGCGCTCATCGTCGGCGCGATCGCGGAGCGCATGAAATTCTCGGCGATCATGCTCTTCGTCCTCCTGTGGATGTTCGTGGTGTACTTCCCGATGGCTCACATGGTGTGGGGCGTCACGGGCTTCATGAACGGCGTCTGGAATGCGGACGCGAAAATTCACGCGATTGACTTTGCAGGCGGCACGGTCGTTCACATGACCTCCGGTTGGAGCGCGCTCATCCTCTGCATCATGCTCGGCAAGCGCCTCGGCTTCGGCAAGGACAAGATGTCCCCGCACAGCATGGTGCTTTGCATGGTCGGCACCGGAATGCTCTGGGTCGGCTGGTATGGCTTTAACGCCGGTTCCGCAGTCGCCGCTGACGGCGTCGCGGCAAACGCCTTCATGACCACCACGCTCGCAGCCGCCACCGGCGGTTTCATGTGGGGCCTCATTGAGAAAATTCACCGCGGACACGCCTCCGTGCTCGGCTTCTGCTCGGGCATCGTCGCGGGTCTCGTCGTCATCACGCCCGCTTGCGGTTTCGTGACTGCCACGGGTGCGATGATCATCGGCGTCCTCGCCGCAGTGGTGCCTTACATCTTCGTGAGCATCCTGAAGGCGAAGTTCGGCTACGACGACGCGCTCGACACCTTCGGCGTCCACGCCGTCGGCGGCACGCTCGGCGCCATCATGACGGGCGTCCTCGCGACGCTCGACAGCGGCAATGCGAACCTCGCCACGAACCTCAAGGACATCGTCGGCAAGACGCTCGTCTTCGAGCAGCTCAAGGCCGTCGCCTTCACGCTCGTGCTGAGCATCGTCGGAACCGTCGTCATCACGCTCATCGTGAAGGCAGTCGTGGGCCTGCGCCCGACGCCCGAGGAAGAGACCACCGGCCTCGACCTCACGGACCATCAGGAAGAGGGTTACGTCCTCTAAGAATTCATGTAGGGGGAACGCGGCCCGGCTGTGCGCAGCCGTGCAGACCGGGCCGCAATCTTCACAACAACCAACCAAATACATTCCATGAAAAAAATCGAAGCCATCATCAAACCCTTCAAACTCGAAGAAGTGAAAGACGCCCTCGCCGAAATCGGCATCGAGGGAATGACCGTGACGGAAGTCAAAGGATTCGGACGCCAGAAAGGCCACACCGAAATCTACCGCGGATCGGAATACACCGTGGACTTCCTGCCGAAAATCAAGATCGAGATCGTGGTCGGTGACTCCGTCGCTGACCAGGCCACCGCCGCCATCGTGAAAGCCGCCAAGACTGGCAAGATCGGTGACGGAAAGATCTTCGTCAGCAGCGTCGAGCAGGCCGTGCGCATCCGCACGGAGGAGACCGGCGAGAAGGCCGTATAGCCACCCGCGGGCAACCGCCAACACCAGTGCAACGCCGATCCGGGGAAACCTGGGTCGGCGTTCGCTTTTGTCCATTTGCCGGCCGGCACCGCGCAGCGCTTGCCCATAGCCACGTCCCGTGCCACTTTCCACGCGCCACCATGAAGCCCCTCGCCGTTCTCCTCCTTCTTACTGCCGCCGCGGCCGCGGACGACCTCCTCCCGCAGGCCTTCCCGAAGGATCGCTACGCCGCCACCCTCGGAAAAAGTCCGTTCGTGCTCGAGACGAAAGTCGTCGAGCAGGCGGTCGCACCCGAGAACCCCTTCCAAAACCTCTACCTCCGCAGCATCAGCAAGGCGGACGGGAAGGACTACGTGATCATCCAGCGGCTCGGGGAGGAGCGCCCGATGAAACCATTCATCGGCAACGAGCCCGATGCCGAGGGTTACACCGTGACTGCCGTCCGCATCGGAAACAGTTTTCGCGAAACCAAAGTCGTCCTGCAAAAGGGATCCAACGTCGGCGAAATCCCCTTCAAGGAAGACTCCAACACGCCGCCGCCGCCAGCCAATCCGGCCCGCAATCCCGGGATGCCCGGCGCGTTTCCAAAGCCCGTCAACACTGCGATGCCGCAGTCTCCCGCGATCCGCACACTTCAGGTCACGCCTCCCTCGCAGCCGATTCCCAGGCCGAACACCCCCAACGCCGTGCCGATGCCGCCGCAAAACATCCCGCAAATTCCCGGCGGCAGCCCGCGCGCACGGCTCCGCACGATTCCCAACAACTGATCGCAGTCACTGCGTGCTCCCGGCGAGCTGCTCCCAAAGCGCGCGCTCCTTGTCGCCGAGGCTCGTCGGCAGCAGCACCTTTGCCTCCGCAAAAAAATCACCGCGCGTATCCTTGCCGGAAGGCAGGCCGCGGCCCTTGAGCCGGAATTTCTGCCCCGGCTGTGTGCCCGTGGGGATCTTCATTTTCACCGTGCCATCCGGCGTCAGCACCTCCACTTCGCCACCGAGCACGGCGGACCACACCGGCACCGGCACCGCGCGGATCAAATCAAAACCATCCGTGCGATACTCCAAGTGCGGCGCGATTTTCACCCGCAGGTAGAGATCGCCGCGCTCGCCACCGCCGATGCCTTCGTTGCCCTGTCCCGCGAGGCGGATTTTCTGACTGGCCCGCACGCCGCGCGGGATGTTCACCGTGACCGTCTCCGTGCGTCCGGCGCGATCGAGAGTGAGCGCCTGGCGTCCGCCGTGCAGCGCCTCCTCGATCGTCACCGCCAATTCCAGTTCCGCATCGGCGCCGCGCTGCGCGAACGCACCGAAGCCCGACTTGCGCTTCTTTCCGCCGCCACCGCCGAAAAACGCCTCGAAGAAATCGCTGAACGCACCGCCGTCGCCACCGCCGAAATCCATCCCGCCACCCCGGTGCGAGCCCGGCGGCGGACCCTGCCTTCCCGGGCTGTTCCAGTCCGCGCCGAGTTCGTCGTAGCGCTTCCGCTTTTCCGGATCGCTGAGCACCTCATTCGCCTCGTTGATCTCCTTGAATTTCGACTCCGCGGTCTTCTTGTCCTTCGCGACATCGGGGTGATGCGTGCGCGCAAGTTTGCGAAACGCCTTTCGAATTTCATCCTGCGTGGCCGTCTTCGTCACGCCGAGCACTGCATAATAGTCCTTGAACTGCACGCGCGCATAAAAGCGCACGCGCGGATGGATTCAATCCGGAATCGAATATGCTTCGCAGAAGATGAGACCGGTCGTGCACTGCGCCTGCGCTGATAACACGTTTGACATCTCCAATATTCGCGACGTAAAGCTTCAGCGAATGAGAACTGAAACATCTGCAGTGTCATTCTCCCCGGAATTGCGTTGCGGATCGGCAAAACGAATCACCAGAACGTCACGACGTTCAGCCTGCTCGGCGGTCGTGTTGTCGCTCGTCGCCATCCTGCCGGCGCGTGCGATCCTGATTGATAACACGTGGAACCTCGCGGCCTCGAATGCCCTCGCGAGGGACTTCGCGAACTTCCCGTCCTTCGCCGCGACCGGCGAGGTCGGGATCACCGAGGGGGTGGGGGCGGCGACTACCTCTTTCACCGGAACCGGCGTTCTGATCGCCAACGACTGGGTCCTCACAGCGGCCCACAACTGGACCGATAACGCCGTGACGGCACTGACATTCACCGTCGGCGGGACGCTCTATACCGGCAACCTCGCCCAACGCTTCCAGCACCCTCTTTGGAACATGGCCCCGGCCCCCCCAAATGCCACGGTGGGAATCAGCCAGGGCTGGGACATCGCCCTCTTCCGCCTGACTGCGCCGGTGGCCGGAATCACGCCGGCGCAGATTTACACTGGCAGCAATGAACTCAACTCGCAGGTGTACACGCTCGGCTTCGGCAGAACCGGCAACGGCAGCACGCCCACCGGGACCGTCACCGGCACCCTCCACGCGATTTCCAACACGATTGATCGCGCCACGAGCCAGACGTCCGGCGGCTTCTCAGGCGGCCAGCTCTTCTACGATTTCGACAATGGGGCCACCCTTGGCAACACCCTCGCGACTGCGGGTCTCCCGGACAATGGGGCATTCAACACGACACTGGCCACGGCGGGAACAATCTTTGGCACGACCAGCGCCACGACACAGGTGAGTAACGGGGCCATCATTGAAGGCGGCACCGCGCAGGGCGACAGCGGCGGCCCGACGTTCATCCTCGATGGAGGTGCCTACAAAGTCGCGGGAATCACCTCATGGGGTATTAATCCAGCGACCGATTACGGCACCACCGGCCTTTATGGCGACGTCACGGCCGTCACGCGCGTCAGCGAGAATTCGGCGTGGATCAATAGCGTCCTCGTCCCGGAACCGGCCACCGGAATCATGATGATGCTGGCCGGGATGATCCTTGGCATCGTCCTCCGACGGCGACCATCTGGCCGCTGGCCGCAGTTCGCACCGGTCGAATAGGGCCGCGGCGCGAAAACGGCGAAATCCGCTCTTGCCACGCTCATCGGCCCCGTCAGGTTCCGCCGATGAAATCACTCATCCGTCCCGCCGCCGCGCTGCTCGCCAGTTTTACCTTCAGCGTCGCGGCCGTGCCGGCCGACGTCCATGGAGACCTCGGCAAGCTCGTGCCGGAAATGATCCGCCTGCTCGAGGCAAAGGACTACGCCTCCGTGCTCGAGGCGCTGATCCCGCCGGATATCTTCAAAAAAATCACGGCCGAGCAACCGATCGCGGAATTTGCAAAACAATTTGGCGAAACCAAGGGCGCGTCGCTCCTCGCAGTGCTCAAAGTGGTGAAGGAAAAGAAGCCAAAGCTTTCCGAAGACGGCAACACGGCGACCTTCGATCTCCCTGAGAACCCCGAGTTCCCGAAGAAGGAAATCATCTTCACGAAGGTCGAGAAGCGCTGGTTCATCAAGAACTGACGCGGCCCACTGGAAACAGCGACTGGAATGTCTCTGCTCCTTGCGCCTACGCCTCAGCAGCGACCCGGCGCACTTTTTCCGCGATCTCGGGAATGATCTCCAGCGCGCGCGCGACATCCGCCGCGGTGTTGAACCGCCCGAATGAAAACCGCAGCGTGCCGCGTGCATGCGTGTCGTCGCAGCCCATCGCGCGCAGCACGTGCGAAGGCTCGTGCTGGCCGGTCGTGCAAGCCGATCCCGCGGAACAGCAGAGACCGCGCTGATCGAGCAGCATGAGCATCGCCTCGCTCTCGACTCCGCCGAACGCCAGGCTCGTCGTGTTCGGCAGGCGGTTCACGCGGTCGCCGTTCACCTGCACGCCCTCGACGCGCGCGAGGATGCCATTTTCAAAATTATCGCGCATCATTTTCACCGCAGTCTCCTCGTGGCCGATCTGCTGCGCGGCTATTTCGCACGCCTTGCCGAGTGCGATGATGCTCGCGACATTCTGTGTGCCCGCGCGGCGTCCGCCCTCCTGTCCGCCGCCGGTGAGGAACGGCGAAAATTTCATGCGGCGGTTCACGTAGAGCACGCCGACGCCCTTGGGCGCATGCAGCTTGTGGCCGCTCAGCGAGAGCAGGTTCACCTTCATGTCGTTCAGTTTGAACGGCGTCTTTCCGACCACCTGCACGGCGTCGCTGTGAAAGACCGCCCCCTTGTCCCTCACGATGTCGGCGATTTTCTCGATGGGGAAAGTCACGCCGGTCTCATTGTTGGCCCACATGATCGACACAAGCGCCGTCTCATCCGTGATCGCGCGATCGAGCTCACCGAGATCGATCTGCCCGTCGGAATTCACGCCGAGCCACGTCACCGGATGTCCGCGCTTCGCGAGTAGCTCGCACGTTTTCAAGGTCGCGCTGTGCTCGACTCGTGTCGTGACGATGTGCTGCCGGTCGCGATCCATCGCGAGCGCGGAATGGATCGCCGCATTCGTGCTCTCCGTGCCGCAGCTCGTGAAAAGCACCTCGCCCGGCTCGCAGCCGAGCAGCGTCGCGACCCGCTCGCGCGCGACTTCCAGCGCGTCATTCACCTGCTTGCCGAAACGGTATCCGCTCGAGGGATTGCCGTAATTTTCGCCCAGCCACGGCAGCATTTCCTCGACGACTGCGGGGTCCACCCGCGTGGTCGCGTTGTTGTCGAGGTAGATGAGGTCGCTGGATGTGCTCATGGAAAAGGGCCGGAATCTAGGGTGCGATTCCCCGGCTGTCATTCCGGAATCTCACTCCTTGTCTGGCTCCTGCTCTTGCTCTTTCCGGGTGCGATTCCGCGAGAGCAAGAGCGGGCCGAAGAGTAAAAGCAAATCACGCCGGCTGCTTCGCCACGGGGAAGGCCCACTTGTGATACACGATAAACTTCAGCCAGCTCAGGCAGAGCTGCGTGGCGACCACATCCAGATCGAGCGGGAAACGGCCGAGGTTCAGCGCGAGGTGCGCGTTGAAGTGCTTGAAGGTGGTGAGCAGCGTCGTGGACATCACGTAAAGCATCGCGACCGCCGCGAGGTACCGGGCGAGCGCATCGCGTTTCCGCGAGTCGGTGCGGAAGTTCACGAAGTAATTCCACAGAAAGAAAAACACCGTGCCCACGCCGATGCTGCACGCGGCGATCAGCCAGACCGGGAGCGCCGTGTGCGTGCGCAGGTATTTGAAGGGCGTGGCGATCAGCAGGTAGTTCACGCCGGATCCAGCCAGGAACCAGAACATGCGCCAGCGCAGCGTGCGGCTCGGTTTGGCAGGTTCGGTGGCTTTTTCCATCGGTGCGGGATAGAGCATCGCGAGGCACTTGCCAACCGCGTTGCCTTCGCGACGGCCCAGCGCGTAGATTCTTCACGATTCACCCGTGCCACGAATTTCCAACATTCCTGACCGCCGCCGCGTCGCCGTCACCGCGATGGGCATCATCAGCCCGCTCGGGCGCGGCCTCGCGGCGACGGAGGCGGCGCTGCGCGAAGGGCGCGATTGCGTGAGTGCGGTGACGGCATTCGACACGACGAAATGCCGCTCGAAAATGGCGGGCCAGGTGTCTTCGCTGACGGAGCCCGCGTCGAAAATGGAAGCGCGCCTGCACCGTGCGAGCCACATGATGATCCATGCCGTGCGCGAGATGCTCGCAGGCGATCCGGCGTTCGTGCCCGATGCGCTCGTCATCGGCACGACGAGCGGCGGGATGTCATTCGGCGAACAATTTTACCGCGCGCAGGTGAGCGGCACGCGCATCCCAGCACGCGCGGCGCTCATCGCAAACTACCCGCCTCAAAAAGCTCCGATGGATGCGATGGAAGCCGTCGGTTTCCGCGCACCGCTGCAGATCATCGCGAACGCCTGCGCCTCCGGCACAAACGCGATCGGCCACGCCTTCCACCTCATCCGCGCCGGGCTGAAACGGCGCGCGCTCTGCGGCGGCTACGACGCGATTTCCGAGATGGTATTCGTCGGCTTCGATTCGCTGCAGGCCTCGACGACGGAGAAGGTGCGGCCGTTCGACAAATCGCGCACCGGTCTCGTGCTCGGCGAAGGCGCAGCGGTGCTCGCGCTGGAGGATTTTGAATCCGCACTCGAACGCGGCGCGCCGATCCTCGCTGAGATCACGGGCTACGGAATCTCGACGGACAATCACCACCTCACCCAGCCGCACCCGAGCGGCATCGGCCCCGAGATGGCGATGCAGCGAGCGCTCGCCGACGCATCGCTCACCGCAGGCGAGGTGGACTACATCAATGCGCATGGCACCGCGACGGCGTTCAACGACGCGAGCGAAGGCGCGGCGATCGCGAAAATTTTCGGCGCACGGGTACCGGTCAGTTCCACGAAGGCGATGATGGGCCACTCGCTCGGCGCGGCAGGCGCGATCGAGGCGGTCTTCAGCGTGCTGGCGATGCGCGGCGGATTTCTGCCGCCAAACATCAACCTCAGCGAACGCGATCCGGCGTGGGACTTGGATATCATCGCGAACAACGCGCGTGAGGCTCAGGTCGGTTGCGTGGTGTCGAACTCGTTCGGCTTCGGTGGGACGAATGCGAGCGTGGTGATCGAAGCCACGCGTCGTGACGCGGACACTCCTGTCCGCCGTGAATCGGGCGCAGACAAGAGTGTCCGCGTCCCGTCCGCCAACATCGCCAGCTTCGGCTGTGTGACGCCGCTCGGAAAATGCGCAGGGGAAACCGTGCGACGGATTCGGGCAGGCGAATGTGCCACGCTGACCGAGGTGAAAAATCCCGAGAACAGGCGCATCTATTCCGCCGCACTCGTGCCGCCGGAATTCACCTCCCACCTCAGCCGTGAGCCGAGGCTGCGGCGTTCAAGCGCGATCAGCCTGCTCGCAGCGGCGGCAGGAATCGAGGCGGTTGGTTCCGTTCTGAAATCGAAACCCGAGATGAAGCCGCGTCTCGCGATCGTCTTCGGCGTATCGAGCGGCGGCGTGCAATACACACGGCGCTTCTACGAGCAGATCGTGAAGCAGGGCGCGAACGCGGCGAGCCCGCTGCTTTTCCCCGAGACGGTGTACAACGCACCCGCAAGCCATCTCGCTGCGATGCTCGGCGTTGATGGCGCGACTTATACCCTCGTCGGCGACGGCACGGTCGGGTTACAGGCGCTGGAATTTGGCGCACAGCTCATCGAGACTGGCGACGCGGACGATGTGCTCGTCGTCGCCGCCGAGGAACTCGACTGGGTGCTGCTCGAAGCCCACCGCGCGTGGCGCCTGATTCCGTCGTGCGAAGGGGCTGTGCCCGTCGAGTGGACACACCGCGGCACTCCTCTTGCCGAAGGTGCGGCGGCGGTTTTGCTCAGCCGCAA
>JBDSAR010000207.1:0-12795 GCA_039922035.1 Chthoniobacteraceae bacterium | reverse complement strand
AAGGCTTCAACAAGGGTTTTGCTCTCGGTCTTGGATGGTTTGGGCTGCATAGCAGCCCGTCCATCTAAGCCCTGTATTTACAAAGTACACACTATTCGCTCACGCTGCTTTGATGCGTCAGCCCTGGTCGGCATCCCGCTTTACCTCGCGATGGCCCGCGCGCTCTACTCATGAAGCGATGAACACCCACCCGATGAAACTCATCACCATCGTCTGCGAAGCCTACGCACTCGAGCCGATGAAAAAACTTCTCCACGAAGTCGGAGCGCACGGCTGCACGCACTTCCCCGTGGAGGGCGCCGGTGCCGGCGGCGAGCGCAGGGGCGAGATGAAGGAGTTTGCCAACGTGCAAATCGAAGTCGTCCTCAACACCGAGGCCGCGAACACGCTGCTGGCGCGAATCGAAAAGGAGATGTTCCCGCTCTACGGAATGATTGCGCGCGAATCCGACGTGCGTGTGCTGCGGGCGGCGAAATTCTGATGACAATAAATCCCGAGCTTTTATCTCCTGCTCGGCGTCCTCGGCATCATCGACTACGCGACAGGCTGGGAACTGAACTTCTTTGTCTTTTGCTACGCGCCGATTTCCATCGTCGCATGGAGAGTGAGCCGCCGCGCCAGCGTGACCATGGCGCTTTGCTGCGCGATCTGCTGGCATGTCGTGGACATCGCCAGTGCTCATCCCTACTCGCACGCTTGGTTCGGCGTTTGGAATAGCGGACTGCGGCTGGTTTCTTTCCTGATTCTCGCCTTGGCACTCGCGAGAATTCGCGAGGAGCGTCGTCGCCTCGACTCAACAAACGACCGTCTGAAAGTGACCGTAAGCGAATTGGAGAGTTCCCTTGCGCAGGTTCGGAAAATGCAGGAGCAGATCCAGTTCGTGTGCGCATGGACGAATCGCATCCAGCACGAAGGCCGATGGGTGAAGTTCGAGGAGTTCCTCTCGAAGAATCTGAACAGGCAGTTCAGCCACGGGATCTCCGAAGCGGCCGCGAACGAGATGATGGCGAAGCTGCGCACGGAGGATGCGGAGCCGAAGGAGGCTTTGCGTGGGCAAGCGAGCGCGGGGTGGAATTGACGGCGCGTTTGCAATTTCGGCATTTGCACCGTCCGGCATCACGCAGTATGTGCGTCGCCCGCCAACCGCAATTTTCGCACGACCACCACACTGAATCCCTGAGCCGCTGACTCTCATGCCGACACTGCACTTCACCAAGATGAACGGAGCCGGGAACGATTTCGTGATGCTCGACAATCGCGACCTGAGCCATGGGCTCGACAAGGCGGCCATCGCGCGGCTTTGCGACCGGCATCGCGGCGTCGGC
The DNA here is from genome assembly GCA_039922035.1 of Chthoniobacteraceae bacterium. GTDB lineage: Bacteria > Verrucomicrobiota > Verrucomicrobiia > Chthoniobacterales > Chthoniobacteraceae > SXWH01. The sequence goes on along the minus strand of JBDSAR010000207.1, from coordinate 11,470 downwards.
GGGGACGGACTCATCGCGGTGGAGCCGGCGCAGACCGGCGCGGATTTCCGAATGCGGTACTACAATGCGGATGGCGGCGAGGCGGAGATGTGCGGGAATGGCGCGCGCTGCTTTGCGCGCTTCGCCAGCCGTGTTGCAGGAAAGAGTGGCGCGATCACTTTCGAGACGCAGGCGGGTGTGATCGGCGCGCGCCTGCTCGGCGACGAGGTGCAGCTTGCGATGTCCGCGCCGCATTCGCTCGCGCTCGGCGCAGTGCTGGATGTCGCGGGGGAAAAGCTGACGGTGCATTTTCTCAACACCGGCGTGCCGCACGCGATCGTGTTTACGGACGATTTGGAAAGGACGGACATCGTGCGCCTCGGTGCAGCCCTGCGGTATCACACGCACTTCGCGCCGAAGGGGACGAATGCGAATTTCGTCGGAAAGCTGGCGGACGGCTCGATCGCGATCCGGACCTACGAGCGCGGCGTGGAAGGTGAGACGCTGGCGTGCGGCACGGGCGTCACGGCGGCGGCGCTGATTTTTGGGCGGCTCACGGGCGCGCCTTCGCCCGTGCGTGTGACGGTGCGCGGCGGCGACACGCTGCAAGTGGGCTTTGAGCGCGACTGTGACGGGTGGAGCAATGTGACGCTCACCGGGCCGGCGGATTTTGTCTTTGAGGGCGAAGCAGCTCTCTGAGACACAGAGATTTCACTTTGCCAGCACGGCGAGTGCGGCCTACTTTCCCACGAACAAAACGCCCCCATCAAAACCGCCCCCCACATTTATGATCGAACTTGAGGTTTACGCCGCCGGAGTCCGCAACTTGGAAAAGATCCTGGAACTCGATCATGAACTCGAGGCGATCCCAGGGCTCCATTACAAGGTGGATAGCAACCATGACATTATCTATCTGGAGTTTGAGCACGCATCGGTCTCGGTGCAGGAGCTGAAGGGGATTTTTGCGAAGCTCGGCCTGGATGCGAAATTCGTGGGGACGATCCCGCCGGAGCTGAACCCGAGGAAGACGCGCACGCAGCCGATCCGCCTGCCTGCGTAAGAGCGCAAAAAATGCAGCCGGAGCTTTGCCTGCGCCCCCAGTGAGCGAGCCGGTCGTGCAGAGGAAAAGATTTCACCGCAGGCACGAATGATCTCCGCCATTGGCCGAACGACATTGCTGGCGCTCACCTACCTTGGCGAGCTGGGCATCCTTGCCGCGGAGACGATCGCCGCGATGTTTGCCGCTCCGATTCGCTGGAAACTGGCGCTCCGCCAGATCATTGACACGGGTGCGCGGTCCCAGATCGTCGTGGCTGTCACCGGCGGATTCACGGGGGCGGTGTTTGCGGCGCAGATTTTCTTCCAGTTTCACCGGTTCGGGATGGACTCGGCTGTCGGCTCGGTCGCGGCGCTGGCACTTTTTCGCGAACTCGGGCCGACCCTCACGGCGCTCATGGTCTCCGGCCGTGTCGGCGCGGCGATCGCGGCGGAAATCGGCACGATGAAGGTCACCGAGCAGGTGGACGCGCTGCGATCATTCGGCGTGAGTCCGATTGACTATCTCGTCGTCCCGCGGTCCATCGCGATGATGATCTCGATGCCGCTGCTCGTGGCGGAGGCGTGCGCGTTCGGCATCCTGGCATCGTACCTGATCGCCGTCCAGATGCTCGGCGTGGCGCAGGCACCCTACCTGCGAAACCTCACATTTTACACCCACGGCAGCGACATCGCGATCGCGCTGATCAAAGGTTTTGTCTTCGCGATCATCATCGTCTTTGTGAGCTGCCACGAGGGGCTGAAGACTTCGAACGGCGCGGAGGGCGTCGGGCGCGCGCCGACGCGGGCGGTCGTGATTTCCTCGCTCTCCATCCTCGCGATGAACCTGGTCCTCACGTTCGCGCTGAACATCATTTTTCCCTCGGGCAAATGATCGAGGTCCGCAAACTCTCGAAGAGCTTCAGCGGGCGCCCCGTGCTGCGCGAGGTGGATCTCACCGTGGATGAAGGCAAGACGCTCGTCGTGCTCGGCCGCTCGGGGTGCGGAAAAAGCGTGGTGCTCAGGCACCTCATCGGGCTGATGAAGCCGGACTCCGGCCAGGTGCTCGTGGATGGTGAGGACATCATCGGCCTGCCCGAACGCAAGCTCGTGAGTGTGCGGCGCAAGATCGGGATGCTATTCCAAAGTGCGGCGCTCTTCGACTCGATGAGCGTCGAGGGCAACCTCGCGTTTCCCCTTCTCGAACAGGGCTTGCGGGACGAAAAGGAGATCGACGAACGGATCGCGGAGGCGCTCGAAATGGTGGAACTTGTCGGGGAGCAGAACAAGATGCCCGCGGATCTCTCCGGGGGGATGCGCAAGCGCGTCGGGCTGGCGCGGACGATCGTGGGCCGGCCGCGGTGCGTGCTGTACGACGAGCCGACGACCGGCCTCGACCCGATCACGAGCGACAGCATCAACCACCTGATTCGGCGCTTGCAGCGCAGGCTGGGCGTCACTTCCATCGTCGTCACCCACGACATGAAGACTGCCTTTCACTGTGCCGATCGCGTCGCCCTCCTTCACGAGGGGCGGGTCCATTTCGACGGCTCCGTCGAGGAACTCAAGGCATCTGCCGACCCGGTGATTACCGATTTCATCGTGGGCCGCAGTGGCGAATCCGACTAATCTGAAATGACCAAAGAATCACACGGCATCGAATGGAAAGTGGGCGTCTTCATGCTCGTCGGCTTGGGCGTGATTGCGTTCATGGCGATCAAATTCGGCAAGCTCAGCCAGGGGCTCAAAAAGTATTACAATATCACCGCTGAATTCCCGAATGCGAGCGGACTGCTGAAGGGTGCGGATGTTTACATGGCAGGCGCGCGCGTCGGCTTCACCGCCGATGCGCCGGAGCTGGTCGAGGGCCGCTACGCCGTCGAGGTCCAGCTCAAGCTCAAGGAGGGGATCAAGATTCCGCGCAGCTCATCCTTCCTCATCAGTTCCTCCGGGTTTCTGGGCGATGCATTCGTGAGCATCAATCCGCCCGCGAACCCTGACATGAACGATATTTTCAAGGACGGCGAAAAAGTGAAGGGCACACGGCTGGAGGGCTTCGGCGATCTCGCGGTAAAGGGTGGCGATGTGATGGAGGAGCTGAAGAAACGGCTGCAGGAACTCGAGGCGCCGATCAAGGACATCCGGGAGCGGGTGCTCGCCGAGAAGAACCTGAAAGCGCTTGACGACACCTTTGCATCGCTGAGCGAACTCACCCGTGATTTAAAAGGCAGCGTGAAGGGCATTGATGATGTCATCGCGAAGGCGAAGGAAGCCGTGGATACGGTGAGGGAGACCGTCAGTTCAGTGAAAGCCCCGATCGGGAAGATTGACGCGGCTGCAGCCGACCTGAAGGGCACGCTCGCGGAAATCAAGCGTGCCGCCGCATCTGCGGACAAGACGCTGGACTCTGCGAAGGCACTCATCGGCAAAGCCAATGCCGGAAAAGGCGCGCTCGGACTGCTGCTCGGGGACAAGGAGACGGCGGACAATCTGAAGGCCTTCATCAGCAATCTCCGCGAACACGGGATCTATCGGTACAAGAACAAGGGCCCGTAGGAAGCCACGGCGCGGCCAGAGGGCGGATTCACTTTGAGGGCTGGCGCGTCATCTGCTTTCAGAATGGTCACGGCGCTCCATGAATTTCGGTCCAACCATCACGCTCCTCCGGGCGCTTTTTATTGTTTTCACCGGCTTCCTCGGTTCGGAAATCGGCAACAGCATGTGGGGGCGGCCCAAGCTCGGAATCTGTGGCGGCGTCGCCTTTGGCCTCTGCGTGGTACTTGCCGACCGCCTGCTCAAGGGCTTCTCGCTGCGCATGTTTTCCTCAGCCACATTCGGCCTGCTCCTCGGTCTGGTGGCATCGCGCCTCCTGCTGGCATCCGGCATCCTCTACCGCACTTCCGAAGATGCAAAGTGGCTCATCGGCCTGACTGTCTATGCCACGCTCGGCTACATCGGGATGATGCTCGCCATGCGCAGCAACCGCGATGAATTCGCCCTCGTCATCCCCTACATCCGATTCCGCGACCAGAGCCCGAATGACCTGCCGCTGCTGGTGGATTCGAACATCATCATTGACGGGCGCCTGGCGGAACTCGTTGCCTCCGGCTTCCTCTCCCGTTCGCTGGTCGTCCCACGTTTCATCCTGGAGGAATTGCAGATCCTCGCGGATTCGCACGATCCGGCCCGCCGCGAAAAAGGCCGCATCGCGCTGTCTCGGCTCCAGGATCTCCAGCGCGATCCGACGCTCACCGTCACCATTCACGAGGTCCCCGTGGACCCGTTTGCCGCCGTGGATTCAAAGCTCATCCAGCTCGCGAAAATCCTCAATGCACGGCTCATCTCCAACGACGGCAACCTGTGCAGCATCGCGCGCCTGCAAGGAATCACCGCGCTGAATCTGAACGATCTCAACAAGGCCCTCCGCCCCGTCGTATCAGCGGGCGAAGAGATCACGCTCACGCTGACCAAGGAGGGACGCGAGGCGCACCAGGCAGTCGGCTACCTCACGGACGGGACGATGATCGTCGTCAATAACAGCCGCGCACAACTCGGCAAAAATGTCCGCATCGCGATCAGCTCCGTGCGCCAGACGAACGCAGGTCGGCTCATTTTTGCGGAACTCGCAGCGTGATCCGCCGGACGAATCCCGGCAGCACACAGTGCAATGGAGGTTCGCCCTCGGACAAATTCGGAGTTTGCGTGCCAGCCGATGGCGACTAATTGAAGCGCCTCCAATCTTATGAACCTCACACGCACAGCCTACGGCACCTGGAACGGCGGACGATACATGCACTTCGGCGAAGCCATTGACGAAGCGCGCTTCGACGCCTGCATCCTCCGCGCCTACGAACAGGGCATCCGCACCTTCATGACCGCCGACGTGTACGGCAACGGTGCCGCCGACGAGGCGATCGGCCGCTCGCTCGCCGGCGTGCCGCGCGACACGTACTGTCTCGTCGGGATCATCGGGCACGATTTTTACGGCGGTGCGCGCGACGGGCAGAAGGGCTTTCCGCGTTTCACCGATCCGCGCCTGCGGCAGCCGCGCGATTTTCCCGAATACGTCCGCATGGCCACCGAGCGTTCGCTCACGCGCTGCAGGACGGATCATTTCGACTGCCTCATGCTGCACAATCCCGACAGCATCGGCTATTCGCAGGATCCGGTATGGAAGGCGATGGCGCGCGTGCAGGACGAGAAAATGACCGGACTGATCGGCGTCGCGCCCGGGCCGGCGAACGGCTTCACCCTCGATCTCATCATGTGCTTCGAGCGCTTCGGCCCGCTGCTCGATTGGGCGATGATCATCCTGAATCCCCTCGAACCGTGGCCCGGAAACATGGCTCTGCCGGCCGCGGTGAAAAATGACATCAGCCTCATCACGCGCGTGGTGGATTATGGCGGCCTTTTCCACGACGACGTGCGGCCCGGCCACACCTTCGGCCCGCGCGATCACCGCACCTTCCGCCCCGCCGGCTGGGTCGATGCGGGCAGCGCAAAAATCGACGCCATCCGCCCAATCGCGGAGAAACACGGCCTCACGATGCTCCAACTCGCGTGCGCGTGGAATCTCTCGCAGGCCCCGGTGAAGAGCGTCATCCCCACACTCATGCAGGAATGCGCGCAGGTGAACGGCGTCACGCCCAAAACCATTGAGCAAAAAATTGACGAACTCGCCGCACTGCCATCCGTCACGCTCAGCGAGGACGAGGTCGCGCGGATTTTGGAAATCGGCAACAATAAAGGCTGCATGGAACTGAAAGGCGGGAACCCCGGCCACAGCGGCGATCCTCTCCCTGATCGCTGGCCGCTGAATGACGAATTGCTTGAGATTGCCGCCCGCTGGAAAATCGAACCCGACCGCGATCTTGCATGCACACATAACCGTGCCGCATGAACGACTGAGAGCACATTCGGCACAGCCGTCTCCGGGACTGCCAGTCACTCGCGGCCGCACGGCATGCAGAGAGCGTCAGCATCGCTGAATTCGCGGCACCGAAGGCGCAAAACAGATGACATCTCTTCTGCTAAAATAAATAAGCCTCTTTAATGAAAAATTGAGGCCGTTCGCCGATACCCCCACCCAAAAAATGCTTCCCGATAAAACCAAACACCTCATCGATCTCGCCAGGCCCGAACGAACAAAGCCCTCCATCACGCAGTTGGCGATGTCATTGAACAGATGACGGAATTGCGTCATATGTTCCATCTACGTACCGACTAATGGCGAAATTTTTACACGAACCAAGGGCCAGAGCGGATGCATAAAAAAAAATCACATCTCGTCGTCCGGAACCGGATTTTCACTTTACACGGGGACGCCACGAGCCTAAATCTAGCCTGCTTGAAAAAAAGTGTTTTTAACGTCCCCTTGGTTTCACTTTCAGTGCTCCTTGGTGCCCTGATGGTATTCGAATGCACCCTTGAGGGTGCGATCGTGAACAATGGCGGATTTGAGCTCGACGCCACCTTGGTCGCTCCGCCGGACATCTCGTTCGCGCCGCTAACCAACTGGTCCCCCGCGGATTCAGCCGACGGAACCACCTCGGTGCAGGGGCTCGACCCCAACCAATACGGACTCGCACCACGTGCAACCGGATCGATTGCAGCGGCATTCACCTCGACTTCCTCTGCCCCGGCAAACTCGACGGCGAGCATCAGCCAAAACGTTGATACCGACTCCAGCAAGTTATACAATCTTCAACTCTGGATCGCAAATCCATTTCAAGACCCAAACGCCCGGGCAAATCTTTTCGCGGTGATATGGAACGGGGTGCCCGTGCCTCTGACTCTTTGGAATGGAAACTTCGCCGCTCCAAATCCTTTGAACCCACCCGAGTTGGCCGGCACACTGGGTACCTATTTCGTCGTGGCACCCGGCACAGATTGGTTTGCGCTGACCATCCAGGATTTGGCACCTGCCGCCGGTCCCGCAACACAAACGAACATCAAGATTGCCGCGCAAAGCAACAGCTACGCGATACTGGTTGATGACGTTGCGGTCACGGAAACACCCGAGCCTTCCAGCGTGGTACTCCTGCTCTCCGGGGCTGCACTGGTCGGGATTCGGCGCAAACGGCGGCAGCAAGTTTCGTAAAACCGCATTGCCCACGCCGCGAATCGCACGCGTGCTGCGGTGAGCTCCCGCGGTCAGCCGAGCAAAGCACGGATTTCCCTTTCCCTCGCGCGGTGGACGTCCTCGCCGATTACGGGCGCTGTCGTCATTCCGGCGGGCAGTTCCGGAAGATGAATCCACGAACGGCACCCGCCAAACTTTGGCGAATCGGGAAAGACAAACGGCTCGCTCATTTTCTCCACACGCACAAACGCGACGCTCACGCCGTGCCCGTCAGTCTCCACGCCCGTGCGCATCGCCTCCCGCTGTGATGCCGGAAGCGCGTACCGGAAGCGCTTCTCGATCTCGGAGTCCCGCCAGATGTGGAAAGGCGCGAGCGTCTGCGCAATCGCAAGGTCAGCGACATCCTGCGTCCATTCGACGCGCACGCGGAATGCAACTTCGTGCTGCCCATCGCTCCGCTGCGAAGGCAGTGCCGTCTCCGGCGGCAGCTTCAGCTTTGCGACCTGTTCGTGAAAGAGCGTGGGGAAAAGGAAAAATTCCGGGTGCTCAAAGCGGAATCCCGCGCGCCCCTCGGCAATCCCGCCCTTGCGGATGATGATGCTCTGCCCGCCGCAGCCGAGCGCGTCACACACCAGCGTCCATTCTTTGAAACCAATGTTCATCGGCTTCACGTAACGGATGAGCAGCCACTCACGCAAGGACGTGCGCTCACGGGTGGTGACTCAAATTGAAAATGGATGAAGCGGGAAGACTGGCTTCATGGCTTCCTGCTTCAAAATGAGCCATCCCCTGCTCACGGCATTGCACGCGCCACTTGCATCCGGCACCCCTTCACAGCCATTCTGAGCGCGTGCCGCTTCACTTTGACCTCCATTGCCATTCGTGGTTCTCCGGCGATGGCGTGAGCAGCCCCGAGGAACTCATCGCCAGCGCAAAACGCAAGGGCCTGCACGGCTTTGCCATCACGGACCACAATACCTGCGACGCCTTTCACTACATGGTGGACCACGGCCTCGCGCGCACGGACGGCACACCCGTGGACGGCTTCCTCGTCCTGCCCGGCGTCGAGGTCTCCACCGCGGAAGGCCACTTGCTTTGCATCGGCGCAGTCCTGCCGCAGATGAAAGGCGAACCTGCCGCGGAGGTGGCACGCGCCATCCAGGCCGCAGGAGGCATCGCGATTCCCGCGCATCCGTATGACCGCTTCCGTGCAGGCATCCGCGAGGACGCGCTCGATGCGTTGAAAATGGACGCCATCGAGGTCTTCAACGCCGCAATCTCCCATCACAGCTTCAACGACAAGGCACGCGCCTACGCCGAACGGCGTGGCCTCCCGATGATCGCCGCGAGCGACGCACATCACGAGGCCGCGATCGGCACGAGCCGCATGATTGTTGAAACGGACGACTTCACCGTTCGCGGCATCCTGCGTGAAGTCGTGAAGGGTGCGAAACGCCACGAGCAGCTCCTCTCCTTCCGCGACAAGCTCCGCAAGACGCTGAACAACTGGTTCCGCCTGCGCCGCCGCCGCACCTACGCACCGAAGGGATAAAGCCTACGCGAGCCGCACCGCGCGCGTCTTGTCGAGCTTCAGCACATCACCGGGACTCATCACCGGCACCGACTTCGCATCGCTCACCTTCTCCCCGCGAAGCTGGATGCTCCCCTGCTCCACGAGCCGCCGCGCATCCCCGCGCGACTTCGTGGTCGAAAAGCACTGCTCATATGCCGCGACGACCACGCTCACGATATCCGGCTGCAAGCCCGCGAGCGGCAGCGACGGCAGCTCCGCGTGATCGAGATCCTTTTTGGAAAAGCGCGTCTCGAATTCCGCCCGTGCCGCCTGCGCCGCCTCCTCGCTGTGGTAGCGCGCGACGATGCGTGCCGCGAGCTGCTTCTTCGCCTCCATCGGGTGAATGTCCGGCACCGGCTCGCACAGCAGCAGCTCGTAGTACCGCGCCATCAGCGTGTCCGCGATGCTCATTAGCTTTCCGAACATCATCTCCGGCGCCTCCGCGACGCCGACGTAATTGCCGAGGCTCTTCGACATCTTGTTCACGCCATCGAGCCCCTCGAGCAGCGGCAGCAAAAAGACCACCTGCTCATGCTGCCCCTCCTCGCGCTGGAGCGAGCGGCCGACGAGGCAGTTGAAAAGCTGATCCGTCCCGCCGATCTCCACATCCGCTCTGATCATCACCGAATCCCAGCCCTGCATGATCGGGTACTGGATCTCGTGAAGATGCACCGGCTCGCCGGCATCCACGCGCTTCTTGAAATCCTCGCGCTGGAGCATCTGCTGCAGCGTCACGCGCGCGTTCAGCTTCATCACCGAGTCAAACGTCATCATCTCGAACCACTCGCCGTTGAACACCACGCGCGTCCGCGACGCATCGAGAATCTTGAACGCCTGCTGCTTGAAAGTCGTCGCGTTCGCCATCACTTCGTCGTGCGTGAGCTGCCGCCGCATCTTCGAGCGCCCGGAAGGATCGCCGATCATCGCCGTGAAATCGCCGATGATCAGAATCGCCTGATGCCCGAGATCCTGGAACTGCCGCAGCTTGGAAAGCCCGACGGTGAATCCGAGATGGATGTCCGGCGCTGTCGGATCCACGCCGAGCTTCACGTTCAGCGGACGCCCGAGCCGCAGTTTCGCCAGCAATTCCTCATCGGAAATAATCTGCGCGGCTCCGCGCTTCAGGATGGCGAGTTGTTCTTCAGGCGATTTCATCACAAAAAATGAGCGCGCCTAAATAGACATGCTGCGAGCGACTGCAAGGCTGGACTCCCGCAAATCAGCCACGCCTCAGTTCTTGTTCAGCAGCACCTTCACATCCTGGATGCTCATCGGCTTCAGTTCGCCCGACCAGCTCTGCCCACCGTCCCGGTCGCCACCGATCGGCATCCTTGATGCCCCGTTGGTGTCCAGTTCCGCCTGCCTGCGCCCGATCGCGACAAATCTCCTGTCCGATCCCGGCAGCACCTTTCCTTGCAGCCCCTTGCTTGCGTCCCGGCTCTCGCGCGTCGCATACGTCTTCGTCGGCGAAGTGAGACGCGCAAACCAAGACTCCTTCGTCTGCACCGCCTTTGTCCCGAAACTTGAATCCGTGCCCCACGCCTTCTTCGTCGCAAACGCACCCGTCTCGAAGGCCTTCGTTCTCGTCCTGTTCACAAAGTGGAATTCACTCGTCGCCGCATTTTTCCCCGAGAGCGATTTCCCCGCACCGAAATTCGCCGAGTTCGGATTGAACTCCTTCGTCAGGTCCGGCTTCATGACTTGCTCCGCGCGCGAAGTCGGCCTCGGCTCCATCGCTGCATTCAGCCGCTGCTGCTCCTTCGTGCGGCTGCTCGAAAAGAGGCGGAAACGCGACGGCGTCCTCCGGATCTCTTGCGCCTCCTGCCCATCCTGCGCCTGCGCTGCCGTGGTGCGGTTGCTCCATGGCCAGTGAAACGGCTGCGCCTCAAGACAAACAGGGCACGCAACCGTTGCCACCAGGATAAGCAGGGAAAGACGCATCACCAGACCGATGCCACTGGAGCGCCGTGCTGGCAAGGTCAACTTCCCCGACTTCACCGGGCCATGGCAGCGCCGGCCTTCTCCCACAATTCAAACGCAGACTCCCGTTCGGACGGCGACTGCGAAACCGCGAGAAAACGTCCGAGCACCGCGCGCGCCTCGGACGCCTCATTGCGCGCCAGACGAATTTCCGCCGCATGCCGCGCAAACTCCCACGACGCCGGACGCAGCTCCGCCGCATGCACAGCGTGCAGCAGACGCCCCTCCTCGTCACCGCGTCGCATCGCCCATGCAGCCTGCAGCGTCTCGGCCTCCGCCGCGGCATCCGGCGAGTGCAACGACACGAGCCGTTCGAGCAGTTTCACGCCATCGTCGAACTCACCGGCCTTCACCGCCGCACGCCGCACCCGCGCGCAATCCACACGCTCCACACCGCCGTCCGCCGCGCGGAATTCATCCGCGTCGCTCACGAGCGACGGCTCCGCCGCGATCAGTGCCAGCGCCTCGCGCACACGGCCACGCTTTTCGTGGAGCGCAAAAATCGCAAGCTGAAGCTCATGCACCCCACGCGCTGGGAGCCCGTACTCCGCCGCCACATCGCGCCATCGCGCCAGCTCACCGCTCGCGTCGAGAAAATCCGCCAGCGCCGCGTATTCATGGCAGACCGGTTCCGCAAATGCGCGCCGCAACAGCAGCCCCGCCGCCCGGAAGTTGTCCATCGCGACATGCACCCGCGCCATCGCGGCGAGAACGGACGGCGCGGGCGACGGCGCACCCTGCCGCATCGCGAGCGAGACAAACTCCCGCGCCTTTCCGGTGTCACCGGCTGCGAGCCACGCGCGGCCCAGCGCCTCCGCACC
>JBDSAR010000206.1:0-5230 GCA_039922035.1 Chthoniobacteraceae bacterium | reverse complement strand
GTGGGGCCTTCGGTGTGGTTCGCCATTGTCCAGAGCATGTCGCAGAATTCGTCCTCATCCTTTGGCTGCATGTGGATGAGATTTGGGATGTGGCGGAGGTAGCCGATGTCGAAGAGGCCGTGATGCGTCGGGCCGTCGTCGCCGCTGAGTCCGCCGCGATCCATGCACATGCGAACGGGGAGATTTTGCAGCGCGATGTCGTGGACAATCATGTCGTAAGCGCGCTGCATGAAGGTCGAATAGATCGCCAGGAAGGGTGTGAAGCCCTCGCACGCGAGGCCGGCGGCGAAGAGCGCGGCGTGTTCCTCGGCGATGCCGGTGTCGAAATAGCGCGTGGGGTGTTCCTTTGCAAAGCTGATCAGGCCGGTGCCGCTCGGCATCGCGCCGGTGATGGCGACGAGCTTATTGTTCGTCGTGGCGAATTTCGAGAGCGTCGTGCCGAGCAGTTCGCTGTACGTCGGTGTGGGTGCGGGCTTGGTCGCGCCGGTCTTCGGCTCGTAGCGGCCGAGGCCGTGGAATTTCATCGGCTGCTGGAGCGCAGGCTCGTATCCTTTGCCCTTCGTCGTGAGGATGTGCAGCAGCACCGGCTCGTTCTGCGTCTTCAGGAATTCCAGCGTGTGGATGAGCGTCATCGTGTCGTGCCCGTCGATCGGCCCGTAGTAGCGCAGTCCGAGATCCTCGAAAAGCACGCTCGGTGCGATGAGACCTTTCACCCGCGTCTCGACGCGATGCGCAAACTCCTTCACGCGCTTGCCGAGGAGTTTTTCGACGAGCCGCGCGGCGCGATCATGCAGGCCGGCGTAGGCTTCGCTCGTCGAGATTTTGTTCAAATAGCGCGCGATGGCGCCGACGTTGCGGTCGATGCTCCACTCGTTGTCATTCAGGATGACGATGAGCTTCTTCGTCTGTTCCGCGGCGTTGTTCAGCGCCTCGTAGGTCACGCCGCAGGTGAATGCCGCATCGCCCGCGACTGCCACGACGTGCTCATCCGATCCGCGAAGGTCCCGCGCGACCGCCATGCCGAGCGCCGCGCTCACGGCCGTGCCCGCGTGGCCCGCACCGTAGCAGTCATGCTCGCTCTCGGTGCGGAGCAGGAAGCCATTCAGCCCCTGGTATTGTCGGATGGTCTCAAAGCGCTCGCGGCGTCCGGTGAAAATCTTGTGCACGTAGCCCTGATGCGAGACGTCGAAAACAAACTTGTCCTTCGGTGTCGTGAAGACGCGATGCAGCGCGATGGTCAGCTCGACGACGCCGAGATTCGGCCCGAGATGGCCGCCGACGGAGGTGGGGTTGGCGTCGGACATCACGCGGATGAGTTCCGCGCGGACTTCCTCGGCGAGCTGCGGCAGCGCGCTTTCGGGCAGCGCCTTGACGTCAGCAGGTGAATTGATGGTGGACAGGAAGTTGGTGGTGGTCGGGATGGTTGGAGTCATGTGCGTGTGGCAGTTCCGGGCGGGGAGATCTGGAAAAAGGGGGATTAGAAAAGGTTCGCGTCGCGCGGGCCGGCCTTGCGCGTCGCACCCGGAGAGTCGGCCTTGGCTTCAGGATCGAATGCCTTCAGCTCCGGGTCCGCGCCCGCCTGCCGCTGGATGATTTCGATCTTCTTCTCCGCCTCGGCGAGCTTCTGCTGGCACGTCTTCACAAGCTTGATGCCCTCCTCGTAGTTCACGATGAGGCGCTCAAGCGGAAGGTCTTCGCGCTCCATGTCCTCGACCAGACATTCGAGCCGGCCGATCGCCGTTTCGAATGTCTGATCGTTGGGAGCTTCGCTGCTTTTTGCCATTGCCGCTTTGGTAACGCGATATTGCGTGATGCTCAACCGCCAATTCAAGGCACCAAAGCTGCTAAACAGGAGTGAAATGGTGCCCAGCCAAAAGCGATCTGCCTTCGCCTTCGTTGAACTTCTCGTCGTGATGTTCATCGTCGTGGTGCTGTACGCCGTGGTCGTCGGCCCGAGCCGCGAGTATCTGCAGCGGCAGAAGCGCGCACGCTGCGCGGAAAATCTCCGCAAGCTGCACCTCACGCTCACGCTTTATGCGAACGAGCACGACGGCGCATTCCCGTCTGCGGATGGCGCGCGAAATTCGGACGAGGCACTCGCCGTACTCGTGCCGAAGTATTCGAGCGACCGCTCCATTTTCACCTGCCCGGCGACGGGACACGCTGGCGGTCAGGCCGACTTCGCATACGTCGCCGGATTGCGGAAAGACGGCCCCGTTTCGCTGCTCGCGTCCGATGCGCAGGTGAACGCGGAGTCGAAACGAAGTGGCGCAAAAATTTTCGCAGATGCGGAAGGCGCGCGCGGCGGCAATCACGGCAAGGCCGGCGGCAACCTGATTTTCATTGACGGGCACGTCGAGACGATCGGCACCGCAGCGCCCCGCGACCTTTCACTGCCACCCGGCGCAAAACTACTGAATCCCGCAAAATGAGCCTCCAAGTCCCGACGAAAGAAATCGCATCCTTCAATCCCTCCGCCACGCGGCGAAGCACCTCCGTATCGGTCGTGATGGCCCTGATTGTCACCCTGCTCGTCGTGACCCTCGGCGGTGCGAGCTGGTACTATTTTTTCGGACGCAAGCCGAAGGTCGCCATGACCGTCGCACTTGAGCTGAACGGGGACACGGCGACACGCGGCCTGTGGTCCGCCGGGCCGGATGAACTGCTGCTCGTGGGCGACGGCGACGTGCGCCTGATCGATCTCGCCACGCGGAAGAAAAAGTGGACCGCGACGATCCCGAAATCCGTGCCGGTGGATGCCGGATGGCAGGCGGCGATGAATGCGCGCTTCGTGAGACTGCAGCAGTGGTCCGACGAACTTTCGCACAAGCGTACCGGCCTCACCGGCGAAGCGGCGATCAAGGAATTCAACGCCGAGGCTGCGAAGTACCACGCCGCCCTGACCGCTGCCCGCGCGGAAATGGCAACGCCGCGGGCAACGCCGCCGCCGGCAGCGATTGCAAAGAAACCTGCATCGGCGGCAGCAGTGCCGGCCGCTGCGGAACATTTGAAACCGGGGCATGTCTTCGGCAGCGATCGCTCGGCGGTGGACGCGCTGCGACCGGTCGTGGATGCGAATGTGCAGATCATCGAGGCACGCATGAAGAAACGCGCCGCAAAGCTCCAGGCATGGCGGACGGCACTCGACGCAAAAAAGGCGAACGCGAAAACCCCGCTGCAAAAAAGCGCTGCGACCGAGGAGGAAGCGCGCTTCGCGGCCGAATTGGCCGAGCAAAAAAAGGACGAGAATTCCCTGGGAAAGCCGCGCGAGAAATCCGCCCTTCCTGTTTCCGTCGCCGTTGCCCCGCCGAGTGGTGAAAACAAAGAAGACGACGGGATCGGAAACGATGCATTTTCATCCGACGACGCATCCGGCACCGCAAAGCCGCAGGCCGCGATCTGCGGCGACCGGCTCTGGATCGTCGAAGGATCGCATGCGGTCGCCTTTGAGCGCAGCACCGGAGCGGTGAAGGCGGATGTCCGTCTCGCAGGTCTGGCGCTCCGGGTTTTTTCCGACACTGCGACAGCCATCGTGATCGCCTCCGCCGGTGCGGAAGCGGTGCAGGTGGTGAGGCTCGGTGCGGACGCGCAGCCGCAGTCGTCCTATTTTTTCACGGGCCGTCGCGTGCCGGCGTTTTCGATGTCCGAGCATTCGGTGATGCCCGGCATCCAGGATTTGCGCACGGAATTTGCCGCCATCGGTGGCAGCCTGCTGCGCGTGGAAATCCGGTTGAAGGAAAAGCGCGTGACCACCCGCGATGCGATCAAGGCCGGTTCGGAAAAGGAACTGGAATCGGTCGCTGGCGGCGCGGCGGCACACTCGGCTGATGAGCTGAAGGCCGTCACCGCGCTTCTCCGCAACGACTCCGCGCGGCTCCGCGGCGAGACGATCGAGCATGTGGACGACAGCACGTATGAGGTCGCGCTGAAGCGGCCATTCGAGCCGGACGCCGCAGAGTGGACCGGCATTCTGCGCGGGCGTGTGCAGGTTTTTTCCACACCGACGCTGCACCTCGTCACCGCAGGCACGAAGCTGCTCGCATTCGATCGCGCGAACAAAAAACTGTGGGAGGCCACGCTCGGGAGCCCGCTGCCGATCCGCCGTTCGGACGGCGAGTCCGGCGGCGCATCGCGGCCGTGGATCGAGGCAGGCGGGAGGCTTTTCCTTGCGGACGGCTCATTTCTGAATGCCTTCGACGCGAAGACCGGGCAGGTCGTGTGGCGGCTCCCCGGCGTCGGCATCCGCAAAATCCAGATGGATGGCGAGGGAAGCCTCTACGTGCAGTCGGACAATCTCAGCGTCGAGACGCTCGCATATGCCATGGATGCAAGCCTCCGCGATGCGGCGCCGATCACGATGCGCATCGACCCCGCCGATGGGAAAATCCGCTGGCAGGTCGAAAAATACCAGGACCTGTGGGCATCCGGAAAGGACGTGTATGTGCTGCGCGAAACGAAGTTCGCCGGCGATTTGGAAAATCAGGTTTTCAGCCCAGGGAGGGCGATCCAGGCGCGCGTGAAAATCTACAAGCTCAGCCGTGAAAACGGCAGCCCGCTCTGGGAATGGTTCCAGCCGCGCCATCTGCAGGCAGTCGAGGTGCAGGGCAAGAACGTCGCCCTGCTTTTTGGAGAGGAACTGCAGGTCATCCGCTCGATGTGCAGGTAGCGCGCTCCGGGGGCGGATCCCGCCCCTATTTCGCCACCGCGTGGGCCTGCAAATCCTCGAGTGACACCCACTCCAGCGCGGAAATATGCGTGGCCTCCAGCACGACCTGCGGGGCGCAGCCGGCCTCGAGCGCATCACTCCAGCGCGTGACGCACAGGCACCAGCGGTCACCCTCATTCAGTCCCGGGAAATCGAACTCCGGGACCGGCGTGCTGAGGTCATTTCCCTGCGCGCTGCTGAAGGCAAGGAACTCCTCCGTCGCCACCATGCAGACCGTGTGCATGCCGCGATCGTCCGCTCCCGTACGGCAGTAGCCATCGCGGAAAAAGCCGGTCATCGGATCACGGCAGCAGCATTCGAGCGGGGTGCCGAGGACATTCGTGGGCGAGGCTTTCACAGGCGGTTGAGAGTTGAGATTCGAGGCTTTGCGAGAAGTCCGCGGTGCGGTGGGGACAATTGAGAGGAGAAAATGCGGCGCGTCACTCGCAGAATTCGGACATCTCATGCAGCTTCGGGTCGCGCGTCACGCGGCGTGCGCCGCGGGCCTTGGTCTTCGTCCGGTCG
>JBDSAR010000205.1:0-2588 GCA_039922035.1 Chthoniobacteraceae bacterium | reverse complement strand
ACGCCTTCACCCCTTCACGCACGTCGCGCATCATCTCGTTTGCCATCGCGTCAATGATGCTCACCGTCGGCGGCATGCCCGTGCTTTTTGCAAAAAGATCCGTCGCGTCCTTCCCGAGGTTCAGCTTGGTGTCGCCATCCGTGAACAGCGCGCGGTAGAAGCGCGTGGCCATGAGCACATGCTGGAAGCGGCGCTGCAAAAAGAACTGCACCATCATCGCCTGAAACTCGACCTTCGCCTGGATCTCCGAGAGTTCCTTCTTCACCTGGTTCGCCTTGATCGCCGCGAGATTTTCCGTGAGCCGCCGCGTGTAGCTCGCCGTCTGCGCGTCCGTCTGGTTCGCGGGGTTGATGTTGGAACTTCCCGTCCCCGGCTTGATGTTGTTGGTGCCGGCGGTTTTGCCGCTCGGCTGCGACGGCTTCGACATCGCCTTGTCCGCGTTCACCACGCCGATGTTCCATTCGATCTTCCGCGCGGCGTCCTCCAGCGCATCGTTCGCATTCGCGAGCCGCGAGACATTCCGCTGCGCCTGCCACACGGAATACACGGAGTCCGCGAGCGAATTGCACAGCCGCGCATCAATGTCGAAACGCCCCGCGTACGGCAGCAGCCGGAATGCGGCGTCAATGTTCTGCACCGTCGCATTGCCGGGCTGGAGCAGGAGCAAAATGCGATCAATATACTGCCGGTAGGCCGCCTCCTCGGCGTTCGTCGCCTCGGGCGCGTTCAGGAATTTCTCGAACCGCGCCTGAAAGATCCGGTTGTTCGTCACGTTCCAGTTCTTGCCGTTGAAAGTCATCACCTCCGAGCCGGGATCGAGCACCGGAATTTCCTGGCCGAAGGGCGAACCGCCGGGTTTTGCAGCGGGCTTCGCCGCACCGCCGCCGGCAGCCGGCGCGGGCGCTCCGGCTGGTGCGGGAGCATCCGGCACCTGCGCAAATGCGCTGCAAAGACTCAGTGCGGAAACAACAAGAATGCGAGGGATGGCCATAGGAGGAGCACGCGGAACATAGCAATCCTCCCACCCCGATGCAACGCCGCCGCGCGTCAGACTTTCTTGAGTTCGAGCGCCTTCAGCACGCCCTTGTCGCCGACCTTCACCCGGAACTGCAGCCGCTGGCCTTTCTGCACATTCACATCGCGCAGTTCGGCGGGGATGACGATGCTCACCGGCTCGCCATTCACCTCGACGGAGAAAAGGCGCGCGCTCTTGGAATAGTGGAGCTGCTCGCCGACCACACCCTCCAGTTTGTACTCATTCAGGTGCAGTGAATTCGCATTCTGCAAGTAGTCTGTCACGGGAAACGACTCCAGTTTGCTGAACGGATCCGCGAACCGACCCTTCGCCCACCACAGGCCCGCGATCACCACCACGACGACGACAGCCGCGATGGCGAACCACGCGGGATTGACGGATGAACTTGCTCTGCGAGCCATCCGGCGACGCTAGGAAACGGCTTCCGCGTTGGCAAAGGCTTTCGCAAAAACGCCCCGCGCTCGACACCCGGCCTCCTCTGCGTATCTTCAGGACGTGCGCGATCCGGAACACACTCCAGCTATTCTCGCCGGGAGTTTTCTCATCTCGCATCCCGCCTTGGTGGATCCGAACTTCCGCCGCTCCGTCATCATCCTGCCTGACCACTCGCCGACGGATGGAAGCTTCGGCCTCATTTTGAACCGACCGACCGGCCGCGTCGTCGGCGATCTGCTCGGCAACAAACCGCTCGGCCACCTCGCCCGCGTGCCCGTGCTCAGCGGCGGTCCCGTCGGCACGGACCAGCTCATCCTCGCGGCATTCCGCTGGCATCCGCAGACGCACGTGCTCGAATGCCGCCATCACATCGCGCTCGACGAGGCGGAAAATCTCGCCGCGAAACAGCACCACACCGTGCGCGCCTTCGCCGGCTACGCAGGCTGGTCCGCCGGGCAGCTCGACGCCGAACTCGCGCAACGCTCATGGCTCGTGCGCAAGGCGGATGACGCCGACGTGCTCGAACTTTCCCGCGCGCCGCTCGTGTGGCGCGAGCTGACGAGCGGCTTCGGCCCGTGGTTCAAGATGGTCGCCGAAGCGCCGGATGATCCGTCGCTGAACTGAAGGAGAAATCTTACCTCTTTGTCTTGCTCCTGCTCTTGCTCTCTCCCGAGCGGCGCACTCAGCGAGAGCAAGAGCAGGAGCAAGACAAAGAGTAAGAACGGGACAGCCACGATCCACTGCGGTAAATGAAACCCCATGCTCCTCTGGCGCGAAAAAATCCCCAATTTCTGGCTGCCGAAAATCCGCTCGAATCTCGGCGCGGTGCTCGTGGATCACGCGCACCTCGAGCGCAAGGCGGCGACCTCCGCGCTGAACATGGAGAAATACGACGAGCTGTTCGACCAGGTCTCGGAGCTGAACGCGATCGCCATCGAGGAGCTTCAGCATTTCGAACTCGTGCTCCAGCTTCTGCGCGAGCGGGGCGTCCCCTTTGGTGCGGCAAAAAAGAGCCCGTGGATTTCCGGCATGATGTCGCAGGTGCGGACGGGCCGGAAGCAGCAGGTGATCGATCATCTCGTGGCGTGTGCGCTCATCGAGGGGCGCTCGTGCGAGA
>JBDSAR010000204.1:0-3528 GCA_039922035.1 Chthoniobacteraceae bacterium | reverse complement strand
CGGAAGAACTTCCGCTATTTCCTGGAGGTCTTCGACCCAAATGTGGACACCGGCCTGCCGCCCGAGAAGCTCGACGGCTTCGTGAACGACCACATCATCCGCAGCCTCGCGGGCGTGACCGCAAAGGGACGCCCGCTCTTTTTGAAAATCGCGTGGCGCGGCCCAAAGGCGATGGAGGAACTCGTCGCTTACGATCCGCAGCTCATCGTCGGCATCCTCGGAGGAAGCGCGGGGACGACTTACGATGCGTTCAAGCTCATCGCCGAGGCGCAGAAGCACGGCGCACGCGTCGCGCTCTACGGACGCAAAATCAACAACGCGGAAAACCCGCTCGCATTCATCGAATTCCTGCGCCGCATCGTGGAGCACGAAATCACGCCGGAGGAGGCGGTGAAGGCGTATCATGGCGTGCTGCAATCGCTCGGCGTCACGCCGCACCGCTCGCTCGCGGACGATCTTCAACTCACGTCCAGCGCCACGAGCTACGGCGGCTCAGGCGGTGCGAAGAAGACCATCGTGAAGCCTGATGGTGCGCCTGCCTTGGCGAAGCCCGAGAGCAACAGTCTCACCGATCAACTCGCGAGGATTCGCAAGCGCTTCGGCGAATAATCCGGAGCCGCCGACGGAAGCAGGCGGGCACATTTTTGAACGCGGAACTGTGGATGGGGGAGAAGATCAGCCCGCCTCCTTCCGTCGGTGACTACGATTTTGAGCCTGACTCGCGTGGTCATACCCTGCTTTCCTCACGCCATGCATATGCGTCTCCTCCCCACCCTCGGCATCCTCGTCTCCCTCGGCGCATCCGCGCTCGCTGCCAAAATCGAACTCATCGCCGGCGGAGGCACCAAGGAATCCGATGCCCCCGCGACCGAATGCGTGCTGCGCGAGCCGTTCGGCGCGGAGTTTTTGCCCGACGGCACGCTCACGATCATCGAGATGGTCTCGGGCAACCGCCTGCTGCGTGTGGACAAGGCCGGTGTGATGCGCATCATCGGCGGCACCGGCGTGAAGGGCTTCGCCGGAGATGGCGGCGACGCTCGCAAGGCGCAGTTCAACGGCGTCCACAACATCGCCGTCACACCCGGGGGCGACATGTATCTCTCCGACGCCTTCAACAACCGCGTCCGCAAAATCAATGCGCAGACTGGCATCATCACCACCTTTGCGGGCACGGAAAAGAAAGGTTTCAGCGGCGACGGCGGCCCGGCGGACAAGGCGGAGTTTGGCACCGTCATCCAGGTCGCGCTCGATCCCGCGGCGAAGCACCTCTACATCGCGGACATCGGCAACCGCCGCATCCGCCGCATCGTGCTTGCGACGGGAATTGTCGAAACCGTCGCAGGCAATGGAAAGGCCGGACGGCCCGAGGACGGCGCAGACGCGAAGAGCGCGCCGCTCAGCGATCCGCGCGCGGTCGTCGTTGCGGCGGACGGATCCTTTTACATCCTGGAACGAGGCGGGAATGCACTGCGCTTCGTGGACGCCGCCGGGAAAATCACGACCGTCGCCGGCAATGGCAAAGCGGGCCTTTCCGGCGACGGCGGCCCCGCCCTCGAAGCCACGATGAGCGGCCCGAAGCACCTCTGCCTCGATCGCGACGGCACGGTCATCATCGCCGATGCGGAGACGAACACCGTGCGCCGCTACGACCCGAAGACCGGGAAAATCACGCGCATCGCGGGCACCGGAAAGAAGGGCGCGACTGGCATCGGCGGCGATCCGCTCGCATGCGAACTCGCGCGTCCGCACGGCGTCACGATCGCGCCAGGCGGCAAATTGATCATCACCGACAGCTACAACAACCGCGTACTGCGCATCGTGCCATGAGCGGCGATCCGCAGCAGCCCGGAAAACCCGGCATCCGCGAGATCCTCACCGACGCATTGCGCTTTTGGGAATGGCGGCGGCTGTTTTACAATCTCGTGCTCGCCGCAGTCGTGCTGGTGGAATTTGCCCGCCTGTTTCCGTTCTCCAAATGCGCCCTGCAGTTCGATGCATGCCTCACACTCTTTCTCCTCGCGGTGCTCGCGAACGCCGCATACTGCGCGGCCTATCTGGTCGAGTTGCTCGTCCAGTTCTCAGAGTTCCGCGATCCGTGGCGACGGCACCGCATGGTGCTGTGGCTGCTTGGCACCGTCTTCGCTGCGGTGCTCGCACATTTTTTCTCGGCGGGAATGTTCGCGGCCAGCGGCATTCCTGCGCCGCAATAGCTGGCACGCAGTTCACGGTTTGCCCGCGCGCTCCCCCGCCTCCTTGGAGGCCTTGCGTGAAGTTTTCTGCGGGGCACCAGCGGGCTCGCCCGGACGAACGACGCGCGCCGCTGGCGGCACTGTTGCGACGCTCACCTTTCCATCCTCTGAAATGACAAGTCGCTCGCCGGATTTCGCCGACGCGGAAATCGTTTCGCTGTGGAACTCAAAGGTGATCTTCAGCGCCTCCTGCCCCGGCCTCGCATCCGCCACCGCGGCGAGCAGCTTGCGCTGACGCTTCCAGTAGTCCGCGCCGCTTTCGTCCTCGTTCCTTTCAAACTGCGAGACATCCGCGAGCGCGGCCAGCAGCGAGCCGTCACAGTCCACGGTGAATCCCCCGGCCCTCACGCGACGGGCAAGTTGCGGCAGCACATCGAGCACCTCCTCGCCGAGCGTGAGACGTGCGGACACGATCTGGATGCCGTGGATTTCCTGGAACGCATCCGCATCCACCTCGAATTTCTCCACGACGCGCCTGCGGATCTCCGCGACCGTCAGCGGCTTCACACCCATGCGCGCGGCCACCTTGCGCGCGACCTGCAGCGGCCATGCGGGTGATTTGAATAAGGCGGGGTTCTCGCATTCGAGGCACTCGACCTCGGTGGCGACGGCGGTCGCGAAATCCGAGTCCTCCTTTTCCATCTCGGGAAAAATGTCCATCGCCTGAAGCTTCGCAAGCGCCTCCCGATCGTCGAAAGCAATGGATTCCCCCGCAGCCTTCGCCTTCTCGTTTGCCGACGGCTTCACCACGGATTTTCCCGCAGCCTGGATTTGCGCGGTCAGAAAAACCCCGGTGAGGATCGCGGAGAGAAGACGCATCGGGCGTGTTTCGCACGGTGCGGCTTTGCGGCAAGAAAAAAGCCCGCGAGAAAAAGCCCCGACGGGAGTTGCGGCGCACGCGCGAAACTGGCAGAGAATGCGCCCGCACGAGCATGAGCATGGTCACCGCCAAGAAATCCACCCCCGCGCAGGAAGCCTCGATTCGTTGCGTCCCGCTTTCCGCCGCCGAGGCCGCGGCGAATCTCCGACTCTGCGCTGTCCTCCGCGAACAGCCCGATGCCGCGACAGGCCATCTCATTTTGCTGCGCCAGACTCCCGAGGCGCGCGTGATCCTCGGCGCGCTGTGTGATGCGGATGGCGGCGTGCGCGAATGGCTCGAACTGTGGCTGCAGGACATTGACGCGAAGCCACCCGGCGAGACGCTCGTCATCTCGAACACCGCGCGCGACGCCGCGTGGCAGCAGCTCGTCACGCGTCTTCGCGGCGCAGATCCCGAAGG
>JBDSAR010000203.1:0-2728 GCA_039922035.1 Chthoniobacteraceae bacterium | reverse complement strand
CTGGGCAAAGCTGAAGGCATCGGCGTTGAAAAATTGGAGGCTCATATGCTCATGTGCGCGCTCCCTGGACGAATGCCGTCGCCGCGCCGAGCAGCTCGCCATTTTCCTCCACGTGCGCGGAAATGCGCGCGAATTTCAGCATGTCGCAGCGTTCGAGGAAGGTCGCGAGCAGCTTCTTGTCCTCGGGTGAAAAGCGCGGCGAGTCTGCGATGCTCGCGAGGAATTCCGGCGAGGTCTGTGATGTCGCCTGCAGCTTGAAGTGCCCGCTCACGTAGGTGCGCAGCACGTCGGAGGCGCGGATGCTGAACTCGTAGGAATCGAGCTCGCGGACGTGCGCGCGCAATTCCTCCAGAGCCCGCAGCGCGATCTGGCGTGCGGTCGGCGGCAGCGTCTTCGGCTTGCGACGGATGAGCCACACGACGAGCCATGTAAGCAACGCGAGTGCGATCACCGAGCCGATGCCAATCGCCCACCAGACCCACGGCGGCCACGGCACATCCACAGGCGGCGCGATGCCGCGCAAGTCCGCAAGCGGATCGGGCGCAGGCGCAGCCGGAGGTGCGGATGCGGAACCGGATGTGGCAGCCGGGGCGGTGGGTTGGATCGCTGCGAGGATCATGCCATCGAAAGCCGGTGTTCGCGTGTGCTGAAAAAGCGGCGCAGCGCGGGCACGTAGTCCTGGTTGGTCTGCAAGCCGATCGTGTCGATCCCGTAGCGTCGGAAGCCCGATGGCAAATCGCTGTGCCAGCCGCCGACCTCGGTGGCGTAGCGGATGCGCGTGCGGCGGTCGGAGGTGTTCACGAGCAATCGCTCGCCGGTCTCGGCATCCTCGATGACGATCTTTCCCACGTCGGGCAGTTCGAGTTCGCGCGGATCGGCAATCGGCATCGCGACGAGATCGTGGCGGCGAGCGGTGACGCGGAGCTGCTTCGCGTAGTCCGGTGCCTGGAAGTCCGAGAGCATGAGCACGACGGCGCGGCGGCTCGTGACGCGGTTGAGAAATTCCAGCGCACCCGCGAGGTCGGTGCCGCGGCCCTTTGGCTCGAAGAAAAGAATCTCACGGATGATGCGCAGCGAATGCGAGCGGCCCTTCCCCGGCGGGATGAACAGCTCGACGTGATCAGAAAACAGGATGCAGCCGACCTTGTCGTTGTTCTTGATCGCGCTGAACGCAAATACGCACGCGACCTCCGCAGCGAGTTCGCGCTTGCTGAGATGCACACTGCCGAATTCTCCCGACGCACTCACGTCCACGACGAGCATCACCGTCAGCTCGCGCTCCTCGGTGAATTTCTTGATGAACGCATCGCCCATGCGCGCCGTGACGTTCCAGTCAATCGCGCGCACATCATCGCCCGGCTGGTATTCGCGCACCTCCTCGAAGTTCATCCCGCGCCCTTTGAACGCGGAACGGTATTGCCCGGAAAATGCCGTCTGTACGAGCCCGCGAGTCTTCAACTCGATGTGTCGAATCTTTTTGAGAATGTCGCGCGCGCTGTCCATCACTCCGGTTCACTTGGTTTACGGGATCTGTGAATGATGCCGAGTGCCACCGCTGCACATACGCCGATTGTTGCTCCGAATAGAGCGAGCCGCTGTTGATTGCGTACAGTGCTGTTAATTGCGGCATCAGCGGCTGCGTTTTCTGCAGCATTCATATCCCCATTTGGATAAGGAAAATTCTCATTTATGTGGGCCATGTACAAAAAGGACGCACAAGAGCCGAAGCCCGCGAGCATCAGGAAAAAGCATGCGCTTTTCAGCCACATCCTACGGCACCGGCAGCGTCGCGAAGACCTTCTCCACGATCTTCTCGCTCGTGAGGTTTTCCGCCTCGGCTTCATACGTGATCGCGACGCGGTGGCGGAGCACGTCGAGGCCGATGCTTTTCACATCCTGCGGCGTCACGTAGCCGCGGCCGCTGAGGAAGGCGCGCGCCTTGGCCGCGAGCGTGAGGGCGATCGTCGCGCGCGGGCTCGCGCCCCAGCGGATGAGGCCGGCAAGCTGGAGCTTGTAGGCGGCGGGCTCGCGCGTGGCGAAGACGATGTCCACGATGTAGTCCTTCACGCGGTCGTCCACGTAGATGCTGTTCACGAGTTCGCGCGCGCGGATGATTTGGTCGGGGTCCACGACGGCGTTCACGTTCAGCTTCGGCGCGCTCGTGCCCATGAGATCCAGGATTTGCCGCTCCTCGATTTTGCTCGGGTAGGTGATGTTGAGCTTCAGCATGAAGCGGTCGAGCTGTGCCTCGGGCAGCGTGTAGGTGCCCTCCTGTTCGAGCGGATTTTGCGTGGCGAGGACGAGGAAGGGGTCGGGCAATTTGAAGGTCTGATCCCCAATGGTCACTTGCCGCTCCTGCATCGCCTCGAGCAGCGCGCTCTGCACTTTTGCGGGAGCGCGGTTGATTTCGTCGGCGAGGATGAGGTTTGAAAAAATCGGCCCCTGCTTCGTGGTGAACGCGCCTTCGCGCGGATTATACACGAGCGTGCCGATGAGATCCGCCGGCAGCAGATCGGGTGTGAACTGGATGCGTCGGAAACCCGTCTTGATCACCGCGGCGAGCGTCTTCACGGCGAGCGTCTTCGCGAGGCCGGGCACGCCTTCGAGGAGAATGTGGCCGTTGGTCAGCAAACCGACGAGCAAGCCATCGACTAGGTATTTTTGGCCGACGACCACGCGGGCAATCTCGTCCTGCAACGGCTTGATCCATTGGCTGGCGTGCTGGACT
>JBDSAR010000202.1:0-3895 GCA_039922035.1 Chthoniobacteraceae bacterium | reverse complement strand
GGGATGACGCGGATTTTTTCCGGTGCCAGCCCGAAGGCGGCGATGAGGCGCTGCTTCGCGATCTCCGAATGCGCGAAGACCACGCGCGCCATGCGGAAGGCCGCGCGCGAATTGCGCGAGACAAAGGATTCATTCGCGCGATTGTGCGCATGAAGATTGTGCGCGGTGACGGCGAGCGCGTGATGGCGCACGACGCCGGCGAGATCGAAGGGAAAACGAAAGCGGCGGAACCAGTCCCACACATCGCCTTTCGCCGGGTAGTAGGCCTCGGGCCAGTGCAGGTGCAAAATGTCGCAGCGGCGCGACGCCATGAGCCGGCGCAGCGGGAGAACGCGCTTGTAGTCCGCCAGAAAGGAAACGCGGACGCCATGCGCCGGGAGCGCGTCGGCGAGGAGGCCCTGATATTGGACTCCGTGGCGCCAGTCGGGTGCGAAGACGGACTCGATCACTTCGATTCTCCTGCGAGGAGCACCGGGCGCAGTCGTTTCATGCCTTCGGCAAAAAAACGGTTGCGCACGGCGCCGACGTAATGGCGCGCGACGCAGTCCTCGGCGGCATGTTTGCCGAGTGAGACTTCATAGGTTTTGGGCAGCAGTCCGCCCTTGCCCAGTCGTGAGGCGCAGAGTGCGAAAAGCGTCTGCTCCACGCGCCACAGGTGGCCTTTCAGAATGGGCGTCTCGCCGAGGGCGCGATCGCAGAATTCGTAGTCAATCGCCTCCTTGGTGATGAGCGCCAGCCCACTGTTCACCCGCGGCCAGAGCTTCACGCCCAGATCCTCCAATGCGTCCCTTTCCGGCAGGAGGCTGCCTTCGGCGATGTCCTCATTGAACCAGCATTCCTTCGCGCCGCTCTCAGCCCAGTCCATGATCTCGCGCGGGTGATTGAAGAAAAGCACGTCGCTATCGAGCATGATGAAGCGCGGTGCCTCGCAGTAGTACGGCATGTCAAAAATCTTCAGCGCGAGCGGGTGCATGCCGCGGTACTCGTAGGCGAAGGGCAGGGGCTTCAGCACGGCGTCGAGCGTGGCATCCGCCTGCGCGCGGGGGATGATGCGGGCGGTCTTGAACAGCGCCGAAAATTCGCGGCGGATTTCCTCGGTGAGCGTGCCGTCGTCGTGGATGACGATGTTCCACGTCTGCTCCGTGTAATGGAAAAAACTCGCGAGCATCCAGGCGCAGAGCTGCCAGTCCTTTTCGCCGGTGAGCACGTGGACGGGGACGGACATCGGGGCCTCATTCCAAAACGGCCAGTTCCATTTCTGAATGAGGGGTCTGATTTTGTAATCGTGGTAGCTGGCGCTCAGTCCGCGCTTCAGGTCGCGCTTGAGCAGCCACCACAGACGTCCCGGTGAAATCATGTCTGCCTATGACGCTCCAAACCGAGGACCCTTGCAAGCGCGGCCTGAATGCGTTTGCGAACGGGCTGGCAGAGGAGCCATTGGGGATGGGAGAGGAGCGCCCGGGAAAATCCGAGGGGTGCATGGCCACTCGGGAGATTTTTGCCGAGTTGGTAAATGTCGTAGCTCAGGTGCGCGCGCAGCGTGAGTTGTTTCCAAAGACCGATCGGCGCATGCGCATCAAGATGCTGGCGGACGATCGCCCGGATTTCGTCCGCAACCTTTTCCGTGGCGCTGGATTTTTGCGCGGAGTGGATGCGGAAACGCGCAAGCACCTCGGGGATGTGCGCGGTGCGCGCTCCGGCGATGATGCAGCGCACCCAGAAATCGTAGTCGAAGGCGAGATTCCAGCGCGTGTCGAAGCCGTTCACCTTTCCCCAGAGGCTGCGGCGGAAAAACACCTCGGGCTGCACCCACTGCCGCTTGCACCACCAGACATTGTAGATGTCTAGCATCTCGGGAAGCGAGCCGATGCGTCCGCTGTGAATGCCGGAGGGCTTGCCTTCGCGATCGATCCACTCCACCTGGCCGTACACGAGATCGATCTCGGGGTGCTCGTGGAAGAAGGTGATCACTTTCTCGGCGGTGCCGGGAGGGAGCAGATCGTCGCCGTTGATAAAGCCGATGATGTCACCGCCCATTTCGCGGAATGCCCGGTTGATTGCGTCGGTCTGCCCGCCGTCTTTCTCGCTGCGAACAAAGTCGCCCTCGCGGGCGAACGAGCGAGCGATTTCCACGGTGCGATCGTTCGATGCGCCGTCCTGCAGCCACCAGCGCAGGTGCGGCCCCTGCGCGTTCAGCGACTCCAGCGTGGCGGGGAGGAATTCCTCCGCGTTGAAGACGGGAAGCGCGAGCACGAGCTGTCCGGTGGGCGTGCTCATGCGGGGACTGGCTCCTCGGAAAGTGTGCGCACTTCCCAGCGGATGCGCGGGCACACGACGCCCGGCCAAGCCTCGGGGAAACTCGACGACTGGTTGCCCACGCCGGAGATGACGAGGCTGAGAAAATTCCGCATGTGGATGAGGAATCGCTCGCCGGGGATGTCGCACTGCACACCGATCGTGTAGCCGCGGCGGTTCAGCAGTCCGCCGGGGACGGTGCATGTCGTCTGGTAAAGACCGGGCTCGTGAATGTCGTTTTGAAACTGATGGTCGGTCGCGACGAATGCGAGTTCGCCCTCCTGAGTCGTGAATGCGACATCGAAGCGCACGCCGCGGAGGCGGCGTTTCACGCGGTAATTGATCTCGATCGCGATCGGCTGATCGGCCTCGAAGGTCGTGCGCACGGTGCCGTGCTGATCGAGCAGGCGCAGGCGGGTGTATTCCACGTCGTCGCAGGTCGGTGCATCGCTCCGATTCGTCCAGTCGAGTTCGCCGGCGGTCTCGTCCGGCACGGTCGAGGCGAGGTAGCGGCTGATGATTTCCGCGGGCTGGCCGTCCATCGTCACCTGACCGTTCTCGATGAGGATCGCGTGTTCGCAAAGCGCGCGGACTGCGCCCATGTTGTGGCTCACGAAAAAGACGGTGCGTCCGTGCTTATTCGCGACCTCGCCCATTTTGCCGAGGCACTTCTTCTGGAAGCCCGCGTCGCCGACGGCAAGCACCTCGTCAATGAACAGGATCTCCGGTTCGAGGTGCGCCGCGACGGCGAAGGCGAGGCGCACGAACATGCCGCTGGAATAGTGCTTCACCGGCGTATCAATGAACTGCTCGATCTCCGCGAACGCGACGATCTCGTCGAATTTCGCGGCAATCTCCCAGCGCTTCATCCCGAGGATGGTGCCGTTGAGGAACACATTTTCCCGTCCAGTGAGATCGGGGTGAAAGCCCGTGCCGACTTCGAGGAGCGAGGCGAGGCGGCCCCGGAGGATCGCACGCCCGCTCGTCGGTTCGGTGATGCGCGAGAGGATTTTTAGCAGCGTGCTCTTTCCCGCACCGTTGCGTCCGACGATGCCGACGACCTCGCCGGCCTTTGCGGAAAAACTGATGTCGCGGATCGCCCAGAAAGTGTCCGGCGTCGGGCCCTGGCGTCCTGCAGGAGCGGCAGGCGCTTCCTTTGTCTGCGATGCGGCACCGCCGCGGCGGAAGCGTGAGGTGAGACGTTCCAGCGTGTCGCGCAGGCTGGTGGCACCGATGCTGCCGAGGCGGTAGAGCTTGGAGAGTGATTCGACTTCGACGCGCGGTTTCATGATGCAATGACCTGTCTTTTCACCGCGCTGAGCCAGGGCCGGAACCACATGAGCGATGGGTGGAGGATCGCCTCCGAGAAAAGCCGGAACAGCCGTGCGAGACGGGCTTTTTCCGACAGTGAATGCAGGGCGCGGCGCACGAGGAAGGACTTCCGATGCTGGATGATCTCACGGCAAAGTTCCTCGCGGTCGGCAGGTGCCAGACGGTTTGCGTAAGTGGCCGCGATGCGGAGTTCCTCCTCGAGAAAACGGTATGCGCTGCCGTCCTTCACGGTCTTGCTCGCAGGGTGCCAGCGCCAGCGGCCGAGCAC
>JBDSAR010000201.1:0-2614 GCA_039922035.1 Chthoniobacteraceae bacterium | reverse complement strand
TTCATGTTGAGAATGAGGTTCTGGCCCATGACGGCCAGTCCGATGAGTGCGATGTCTGCTGTAGGTTCCATTTGTGGGAAAGTCATTCAAAGGGAACCGCCGCGCGGACACAAGGCTTCGATGCGACGGATATGGAAACCGCCAAGACGCCAGAACGCCAAGGATGCGAGGCCCTCTCATTGCGTTCTCCAACCTTGGCGTCCTGGCGTCTTGGCGGTTCAAAATCACCGCTGTTCCGGCGCGGAAAGCCCCACGACAGCGCCCGCGTAGCCCGTGAGTTCGAGATAGCCATGTCCATTCACCGCGCGCCCGTCGCGTTTGCCGCGCACATCAATCATCCCCTCCCAGTACGCCACCGGCTGAAGTGCGAGTTCCTGCGATTCGACCGGCGTGGTGACTTCGAGATCGAGCGCGAGCGTCGGAACCTCGATATGCCAGCCGACCGGATAGCGCCCGATCGTCTTGCTGCTCTGCCAAAATTTTACCGGCGTCATCCGCAGTTCGTCGGCGCGCAGATGCCGCACGCTGCCGTCCTTCGCGATGAATGAGCCCGACGACGCGCCATCCACCGAACCGTCCTTTTTGCGCAGCCGGTAGATCATCAGCTCCGTGCCATCGTCGAGCTGCACGCTGAACCAATCCCAGCCGACCTGCCCCGGCGCGAGCTGGTTTGTGGCCCATTCGTGATCGAACCAGCTCTCTCCCTCCACCGCGAGTTGCTGTCCGCCGATTTGCAAAGTCCCGCGCGAGCGCATCCGCGTGCCGGAGTAATATTGCGACGCGTGCCCCGGCATATCCGCCTTCGTGCTCAGGCCCGCATCGCCATGCAGCGCCCACGGCTTCGTGCTCTCCATCTGCAAGTCGAGCGCACGCGCGCCATCGCTCGCATGCAGTTGCATCGCGCCATCGTCTTTCATCCCGAGCGACCAGTCGCCGAGCCAAGCGAGTCGCTGATCCTTTTTCAAATCGCCGAAGCCCGCCTCGCCGAATGCGCCACGCAGAAGCTGCTGCGAAAAATGGAACTGCCCTGCTTTCACGTCCGTCACGGTGAAATGGCCGAACTTCAGATCATCCACGACGAACCGCGACCGCGCTGCATCCCGCGCGCCCGGTCCACGGATTCCCTGGCGGAAAAATGTGACCTGATACCCGAAGCGCCGCCCGTCCGCCGCACGCAGGTTGCCGGTGAAATACCACCACTCCGTCTTGAAATCCGGATGCGCCGCGTGGTCGCGCGGCCACTCGAATTTCCAGCCCGCCTCCGCCTTCCGCCAGCCGGACGCATCACCGCCATGCGCAAAAATCCCACACGCAAAAAACCAGCAAACAAACATCAGGAGCGCGCGTGAAACAGAACGGCGTGTCTCGGGTAGCGTGGGCGTCCCGCCTGCCGTCCGACGTATCCTGCGTCGGACATCGGATATCTGAGTGCGTGAATTCGAGGGGGACGCCTGTCCTTTTCCGAGGTGCCGAGTGGGACACTCGGCACGGCAGGCGAGGACGCCCACCCTACCCGATGCAGATCGTTCGCTATTCGCGGCGTTCATTTTCATTCCTCGTGCAGAGTCTCCGCGATTTCTTCGCGCTGCGCCAGTCGCGCGGGCCACCACGCTGCAACGAGTGCAGCCGCCACGATCCATGCAGGTGTCCAAGCGAGTGCGCCCCACGGGATGTCGAGGTGGATGGTCCAACCGAAGAACGCCGGATTTACGACCCACGTGAGCACCATCGCGAGCGGCACACCGGCCTCCATGCCGAGCAGCGCCGCGAGCAGCGCGAGCAGTCCGGCTTCCGAGAGCACGAGCCCGCGCACCCACCCGGGAGTGGCGCCGAGGGCGCGCATGAGCGCGAGTTCGCGGCGGCGCTCCGTCACGAGCGTCGTCATGGTGAGAAAGACACCCGCGATCGCGACGATCATCGCCACGGTGCGCAGGACGTGCGTGACGGCGAACGTCTGATCGAACACCCGCAGAATCCTCGCCCGCAGCGCTCGCGTCGTGCTGAGTGCGATCTCGCCCGCATCCGCAAACTCCGCACGGAACGCATTCTCAAACGCGGCGACATCCGTGCCCGGCCGCAGATACACCGCCGCCGACATCACGCGTTCGTCGTCCCAATTTTTCCGGAATAGCGCACGCCCCATCACCACCGCGCCCTGATCGCGGCTGTAGTCCGAATACACTCCCGCGATCTCCACCTCCATCGTGCCGCGCGGCGTTTGCAGTCGCAATTTGTCCCCCGCCTTCATTCGGAATTTCCGCGCGAACGGCTCCGTCACCACGACCGCATCTCCGGCAAAGACACGGGTCATCGCCGTGCGTGCATCGCCTTGCACAAAAGTGAGATTGTCGCGGAACACACCGTCGAGCACGGCGAGCGACGCCACACTGCCGTTCACCTGAATGGTCATTTCGCGAAACGTATCCGCACTCGCGACCTCGGGCCGCGCGCGCAGCCATTCCACCGCGGAGTCTCGGAGAAAAGTGTTCATCCCGAGTGACTCGTTCGCCGTGGGTGTGACAAAAAGATCCGCGATGATTCCCTTGCCGATCCACGCGCCGAGCGACTGGCGGAAGGAATGCGTCATCACCACCAGCGCCACATACATCGCCAC
>JBDSAR010000200.1:0-1884 GCA_039922035.1 Chthoniobacteraceae bacterium | reverse complement strand
GTGACGGTGAGCCCGTAAATCCAGACAAGGAGATGGGGAGACGGCGAGACAAGGAGACTGGCTCGTCACTCCCGCATCGTCCTTCTGAAATGTCTCCCACTCTCCAAGTCTCCTCTTCTCCAAGCCTTCAATCTCCATGCCCTTTGATCCCGCCAAACCTGCCAACAATTCGCCGAACTCCTCCGCGGAGATTCGCAACCAACTCACCTCGCTCAACGCCGACATCCAGCAGCGAGCGACCGTCAATGACCTGAACGGCGCCATCGCCGCAGCCATCGCTGGGACCAGCAACAACAGCAACGGCGTGGGCACCCTCGGCCAGGGTGCGAGCGGCGGCTACGACCAGAGCCAGATGCAGCAGGTGCTCGATAAGATTGACGAGCTGATCAACGCGCTGCGGAGGTAGGGTGCTCAGCGGGCGGGCGTCGCGGCGAAGGTGGATGTTAAGAATCGTCCGGCATGATAGTTGATTACCGTCATGCTGAAACTCGCCTTCGTTCTCACTGCGCTGCTGCTCGCGCTGCCGGCTGCGTTCTGTGCTGGCGCGGAGCGTGAGACGATCCGCTGCGAACTGGCGGTGATCGGCGGCGGCAGCGGCGGATTTGGTGCGGCGCTGGCGGCGGCTCGGCTCGGCGTGGATGTCGTGCTCGTGGAGCGCAGCGATCGGCTCGGCGGCAATTCCGTACGCGGTGGCGTGAACATCTGGGAGCCGGGACTCGGCGGGACGGGATTTCCATTCGAGATTTACCAGCGGCTGCGGCGCGGGCCGAAGGCGACAGGCATCTACTCGATGGGCCGGCATCAGGGCACTTTCAATCCGGCCCGCGAGGCGTATCCCTTTCCCGGCGGGGAGACGGTGCTCGATCCGGCGCGCAGCTATCTCGACTCGCTGCAGCGGTACGGCCTCGCGTCCGCGCAATTGCACGGCGTGGTGTTCGAGCCGGAGGCGATGGCGAAGACGATGCTCGCGATGCTGGAGGAGACGGGGCATTGCCGGGTGCTGTTCCGGACGGAGTTCAAGCGCGTGACGATGAATCCGGTGAGTGAAGGCCGCATTCAAAATGTCACGGTGCAGAGAGTCCGTTTCGCCGATGGTAAGTCGGTCGTCGAAAGTCGGACGCTGGTCGCCGACTATTTTGTGGATGCGACGGGCGATGGGCTCGTGTGCGAGGACGCGGGCTGCACGATGATGACCGGGCAGGAAGCGCGCGCGCAATTTGACGAGCCCGGCGCGCCCGACGCACCGACGCCGCGCGTGAATGGCGTGAGCCTGCTGTATCGCGTGACGCCGGTGGCGACACCTGCGGTCGAGCCGCTGCCCGAAGGCATTGCGCCGGATTGCTGGTGGGGGAAGAGATTTCCTGTCGCGCAGATCAACCATTACCCGAACGGCGACCTGAATGTGAACATGCTGCCGACGATGGAAGGCGCGGAGTTCATGAAGCTCGGCTGGGTGGATGCGCGCACGGAATGCGAGCGCCGCGTGCATGCGCACTGGCACGACATTCAGACGCGATGCGCGGAGTTCCGCGGCTTCCGGCTCGACTGGATTGCGCCGGTGCTCGGGGTGCGCGAGACGAAGCGCGTCGTCGGCGAATACGTGCTCACGCAGCACGACCTCGATGCGGGCATCAGCGGGCAAAAGCACGCGGACATCATCTGCCTCGCGGATCATCCGTGCGATACGCACGGCGGGCACAACAAGGGCATCAAGCCGCTGCGGGAACCGTACGGCGTGCCGTTTCGCTGCCTTATTCCGAAGGGCACGCGCAACCTGCTCATCACCTGCCGTGCCGCGAGTTTCAGTTCCATCGCCGCATCGAGCTGCCGGCTCTCGCGGACGATGATGCAGCTCGGCCAGGCGGCCGGCACTGCCGTTGCGCT
>JBDSAR010000199.1:0-2324 GCA_039922035.1 Chthoniobacteraceae bacterium | reverse complement strand
GTCGCGCTCGGGATCGTCGTCGGCGACGCGCCGGAGGTGAAGCGCCCGCGCCGCTATGCGCCGCTCGGCAGCCTGCCGTTTCTCCAGCGCGATCTCCGCGAGCAGGTCGGCGGCAGCGGGCGGCCCGTCGTCTTCGTACATCACGTGGATGTGCACCGCTACTCGGCGGAGGTGTCGGATGAAAAGGTGCGGAGCAGCGAGTGGGACTACGGCGACGCGCGCGCTTTTTATGAAACGATCAAGCCCTACCGGGTGGCTGCCTCGCTTTGCGGCCACACGCATGTGCGCCGCATTTTGAAATGGAACGGCACGAAGGACGAACGCGCCGCGGATGGCGTCCCTTTTTTGAACACGGACAATGCGGGGCACTTCAGCGGCCCGGCGCAGGCGTTCCTGCATGTGGAGGTGACGCACGATGCGGTGCTCGTCCGCGAGTTCGGCACGAAGGACGGCTGGCAGACGGGGACCTGGACGCCGCAGTTGTGGAAGTTCGCGCTCGGGGCGTGAAAGCTGGAAGTCATCTCAAAGAATCCATCGCCCCACATCTCTCCCTCACACTTCCCATGAAACTCCTCGCCACCCTCGCCCTCACACTCACGGCATCGCTCCACGCCGCCGAACCCATCACGATCAAGCTCTGGCCGCAGGGCGCGCCGGAGCCCGCCGGTTTCAAGATCGAGGCGGAAAAGGAAATCCCGAGGAAGAACGACGCCGATGTGAAGCGCGTGACGAATGTCTCCGAGCCGACCATCACCATTTACAAGGCGGGGAAGCCGAACGGTACCGCGGTGATCGTCGCGCCGGGCGGGGGATACGGAATCCTCGCGATCGAGCACGAGGGCACGCAGGTCTGCGAATACCTCAACACACTCGGCGTCACCTGCGCGCTGCTGAAATACCGCGTGCCCGCGCGCGACAAGACGGAACCGAGCAAGCAACCGCTCCAGGACGCGCAGCGCGCGATCGGCCTCGTGCGGCATCACGCGGCGGAGTGGGGCGTGAAGCCGGACCGCGTCGGCATCCTCGGATTCTCCGCGGGCGGGCATCTCACCGTCATGGCCACCCTGCACGCGAATGACCGCACTTACCCGACCGACGCTGCGCTCGATGTGGCCGATGCGACGCCGAATTTCTCCATCCCCGTCTATCCCGCCTACCTCGTCACGAAGGAGGACACCTTCGTCCTGAAGCCCGAGATCAAAGTCACCGACAAAGCCCCGCCGATGTGCCTCGTCCATGCGAACGACGACAAGGGCATGACCAGCCCCAGCGGCAGCGCGCTGCTCTACCTCGAATACAAGAAGCTGAACCTTCCTGCCGAACTGCACATTTACGCAAAAGGGGGGCACGGCTTCGGCATGAGAAAATCCGGCCTGCCGACCGCCGACTGGCTCGTGCGCGTGGGGGAGTGGATGGGCAGCATGGGCTGGCTGAAGCCCTGAAAGCCTGTGTAAAAAATACAGCACTGGCAACCCGACGAATGGAACGTCCGGAAGCCCGCAGGAAAATGGGAGCGCACGCTTCCAGCGTGCCGCGTCCGGCATCCTGCCGGACGCAGGGCGACGGCGGTGGGTCTGCGCGATCTCGACGAAGCAAAACCAGTCGCAGTCCTGCAGCCCGGTGCAGCTTTCCGGCAGGATGCCGGAAAGGACACGCTGGAAGCGTGTGCCCCCTTTTTCCTGCGTGCTGCGCCCGGTTTCCGTGAGCCGCTTGCCGGGCTGATTGTGAAAGGCGGACTTTTTTCGCAGTCTCTGAGTGTGCAGGAAACTCGGGAATGGCTCAGTGTGAAATCTTCAGTCTTTGTCTTGCTCCTGCTCCTGCTCTCGAAAGCTGTGGCAAAGGGAGCAGGAGCAGGAGCAAGAGCAAGACAACGAGAAAGGGTCGGCCGCACACAAATTGAATCACTGCCGGGAATTCACGTGCTTGGATGGCTGGCCTCTGGCCGGGCGTGATCCGGTCCACCGGGAGCGCACGAAACGGCCGGGGAAAAATGCCCTGTGCGATATCTGGGAGATTCGGAGCCGGGTGCGGGTTCTGGCCGATGGTCGCTCATCCTCCGCGGAGCCGTGTGGACGGGAATGCATTGGCAGCGCGGGACGAATCCCGTCGCTGGAAACGGTTTCAAAACAAATGCAAGCGTTTTTGTTTGGCTCAATACTCTGAAGGGAGAGAAAACCTTCACGGAGCCGATAATAGCTTTATTACCCACTCTGTTGCAGTGCATTCTATCAAACTTTTTTGTTGACGATCGGGGACGAATCGGGTGGAAAGGCCGCGAAATGCGGAAAACGCACAGAGATGTCATCATCAAAAATCGTTTCGTC
>JBDSAR010000198.1:0-2608 GCA_039922035.1 Chthoniobacteraceae bacterium | reverse complement strand
AGTGCTGCACCTAAGCCTGCACGACGGCGGAGATGAGCTTGCCGAGCGTGCCCTTCGCGTCGCCGTAGAGCATGCCGGTGTTTTGCTTGAGGAAGAGCGGGTTTTCGATTCCGGCGAAGCCTTTGCCTTTCCCGCGCTTCAGCACGATGACGGAGCGCGCGCGGTCCACGTCGAGGATCGGCATTCCGGCGATGGGGCTGCCGGGGTTGTCGCGAGCATCGGGGTTCACCACGTCGTTCGCGCCGATGACGATGGCGACATCGGTGTTCGGAAAGTCGGAGTTGATTTGCTCAAGCTCGTAAAGCTGCGAGTACGGCACATCGGCCTCGGCGAGCAGGACGTTCATGTGGCCGGGCATTCGTCCGGCGACGGGATGGATGGCGTATTTTACCGTGACGTTGCGTTCTTCGAGCACGGAGGCGAGTTCGCGGACGACGTGCTGCGCCTGCGCGGTGGCCATGCCGTAGCCGGGGACAAAGATGACTTGCCGCGCGTAGGCGAGCTGCGTCGCGGCGTCCTCGATGTTGATCTCGCGTGCCTCGCCGGTCGCGGCGGCACTCGCGGGGCCGGCGGCGCTGCCGAATGCGCCGAAGATGACGTTGGTGATCGAGCGGTTCATCGCGCGGCACATGAGCACGGAGAGGATGAAGCCGGAGAAGCCGTTCAGCGTGCCCGCGATGATGAGGACGTTGTTGTTGATCGCGAAGCCCGTCGCGGTCGCGGCGAGTCCGGCGTAGGCATTCAGCAGCGACATGACGACCGGCATGTCCGCCGCCGCGATCGGCAGCACGAGCATGAGGCCGAAGACCAGCGCGAGCGCCAGCATGAGATAAAACGCGAACGCCGCGCCGGGACTGAAAACGAGAATGACGAGCGCAACGAGAGAGACGGCGAGGATGCCGAGATTCACGTAGTTCTGGCCTTTGAACGTGATCGGCGAGCCGCGCATCAGCTCCTGCAACTTTGCGGCGGCGACGACGCTGCCCGTCGTGGTGAGCGCGCCGAGGAGCACCTCAATGCCGATGGCGACCATCTGCGGCTTCTCGATGCTCGCACCGTGGCGCGCATACTCGGCGATGCCGACGAGCGTGGCGGCGAGCGCGCCGAATCCGTGCGAGAGCGCGGTGAGCTGCGGGAGTGCCGTCATCGCCACACGCTGCGCGAGGATGCCGCCGATCGCCCCGCCGACGACGAGGCCGACGAGGATCCATTGATACGAGACGATCTCCTTGTGCAGCAGCGTGCCGATGATCGCGAGCAACATGCCGATCTCCGCGAGGTGCATTCCGCGGCGCGCGGTGTCGGGATGGCTCAGGCTTTTCAGTCCGACGATGAAGAAGACCGAGGCGAACAGGTAGCTGAACTCGACGACGTAGTGGTCCATCGCGCGTTATTCCTTTTCCTTCGCCACCGGTGTTTCCTTCCGACGGAAAAACTTGAGCATGCGTTCGGTGATCCAGAATCCGCCGACGACATTGATTGTCGCGCAGATGACCGCGGTCACGCCGAGCACCGTGCTGAGCACGCCGTGATCACCGCCCGCGGTCACGAGTGAGCCGACGAGCGAGATGCCGGAGATGGCGTTCGTCGCGGACATGAGCGGCGTGTGCAGCAGGGGAGGCACCCGCGAGATCACAAGGTAGCCGAGGAACGCCGACAGGGCGAAGACGTAGAGGCCGGGCATCAGGGAGTTCATGCTATGAGAAGAGTGGAACCGCAGATGAACGCGGAAAAACGCAGATGGGAAAAGGGAGCGAGAGGCTTGCTTTTCGACTGATGGATGAAGGTGGCGAATGGAATGCGCGCTTCATCATTGGGCATCTTCTCTCCGTTCATCTGTGTTCATCTGCGGTTGGCAAAGTCATGCGGAGGCGAGGGTGCGGAGGCGTTCGTTGACGATACTGCCGTCGTGCGTCACGAGGCAGTCCTTCAGAATTTCGTTCGCGGGATCGAGGCGGAAGGCCTTCTTCTCGCGGTCCCAGAAGTGATCCACTAGGTTCGCGAGATTGCTGGAATACATCGCGCTCGCCGCGCGCGGGACGCGGCCCGCGAGATTCCGCCAGCCGATGATCTTCACGCCATTCACCACGATGTCCTCGTCCGGCCGCGAGCACTCGACGTTGCCGCCGCTCTCCACCGCCATGTCCACGATGATCGCGCCGGGCTTCATCTTTTCCACCATCGCCTTCGTCACGATCACCGGCGCCTTTCGCCCGAAGACCTGCGCCGCGGTGATGACGAGATCCGCCTGCGCGCAGCGCTGCTCCATCACTTCACGCTGCTTCTCAAGCTGCTCCGGCGTGAGTTCCTTCGCGTAGCCCTGAGCCGTCTGCCCCATCTCGCCGAGGTCCACTTTCACAAATTTCCCGCCGAGCGACTTCACCTGCTCCTCGACCGCGGGCCGCGTGTCGAACGCCTCCACCACCGCGCCGAGCCGCTTCGCCGTCGCGATGGCCTGCAGGCCCGCGACACCGACGCCGATGATGAACACCTTCGCCGGCGGAATCGTCCCGGCGGGCGTCATCATCATCGGAAAAATGCGGTCGAGCCGGTTCGCGCCGAGCAGCACCGCGACGTAGCCCGCGAGGCTCGCCTGCGAACTCAGCGC
>JBDSAR010000197.1:0-1982 GCA_039922035.1 Chthoniobacteraceae bacterium | reverse complement strand
GCACACAGGCTGCGCAGGCTGGGCAATTGCAAACACCCCGGGCGACTCCGCGCGGATGGTGCGGTAAAAATATCTCTGGCCGTGCCGAGGTTGGATTTGGACGTGGGCACGCGGCGGCGGCTTTTCGTTTCCCTCTAAGAGAGAGCTTCAATGCAAAAGTATGAGCCAAATTCATTCCACACATGAAAACTTTGAGACTCCCTCATCATGCTAGAGGAGGCGTGATGGCATCGCGGTAGCTAAGGGGGAGTGCGTCACCTTTCGGGGTGGACGAAAAACCAATCACCACACGTCCTTGAATCTCTCAACACTCAAGAAAGCCGGTCACTTCCCGACGCTCGTCACGGCGTTCCTCTACTTCGACTACAGCTTCATGGTCTGGACGCTCCTCGGCGTCCTCGCGAACCAGATCGCCGCACCGGAGTCGCTGAATCTCAGCGCGCAGCAGCGCTTCTTCATGGTGTCGGTGCCGATTCTTTTCGGCGGCCTCTTCCGGCTCGCGCTTGGGATGCTCGTGGATCGCATCGGCGCAAAACGCACGGGCATCATCGCGCAGCTCATCGTGATGACCGGATTGTCGGTGGCTTACTTTTTTGGACTGAAAAACTACGAGGCCACGCTGGCGATGGGTGCGGTGCTCGGTGTGGCAGGCGCGAGCTTCGCGGTCGCGATGCCGCAGGCCGGGCGCTGGTATCCTCCGAATATGCAGGGTCTCGTGATGGGTCTCGCAGGAGCGGGAAACATCGGCGTGGTGATTGATTCGCTCCTCGCGCCGCGTCTCGCAGCGGCGTACGGCTGGCAGTCGGTGTTCGGCTTCGCGCTCATCCCGGCGTTTTTCGTTCTCGCGATTTACATCATCTTTTCCAAGGAGCCGCCAAACCCCGCGACGCCGAAGAAACTCGGCGACTACTTCCGCATGTTTCAGGACAAGGATGTCCACTGGTTCTGTTTTTTCTACACCGTCACGTTCGGCGGATTCGTCGGTCTCGCCTACTCGCTCGGCATGTATTTCAAGGATCGCTTCGGCCTCACAAATTCGCAGGCCGGCGATCTCGTGGCGCTCTGCACGGCCATCGGCGCGCTCGGCCGTCCGATCGGCGGTGCAATTTCGGATCGCATCGGCGGCATCCGCTCGCTGCACGTCTATTACACGGTCGCGTGCTGCGCGCTCATCGTTGGCGGACTCGTGAACAACCTCTGGCTGAATGTCGCTGCATTCTTCGTCGCGTGCGGCGCGTTCGGCATGGGCAACGGTTCCGTCTTCCAGCTTCTCCCGCAGCGTTTCGGCAAGGAACTCGGCCTCATGACCGGACTCGTCGGCTGCGGCGGTGGCCTCGGCGGATTCCTGCTCGCAAACATGATGGGCCAGAGCAAGCAGCATTTCGGCAGCTACCTCAACGGTCTGCTCGTCTTCGCGGGCCTCTGCATCTTTGCACTCATCGGATTGAAACTCGTGAAAACCCGCTGGCGCACGACGTGGGGCGCGGTTTCCGCAGCGCGCATCTGATCTCCAAAACTTTGAAAGTGAACTTCACCAGCTACGGCATGCCCAAGCGCGATGGCGCGGATTCGGAGGACTCCTTTGCCGTGAAGTCGTGGGACGAAACCGTGATCGCGGTGCTCGCTGACGGCGCAGGCGCGGCGCGCGACGCACGCGAAGCGTCCACGCGGATCGTTCAATCGCTGATGGGCAACTACGCCGTGCGCCCCGCCGGCTGGAGCCCGCAGAAGGCGCTCTCGGAATTCACGCGCGTCATCAACAGCACGCTGCACCATGAGTCGCTCGCGAAACATTCCACACCGGAGATGATCTCCACGCTCTCCGTTGCAGTCATTGAGGGCAACCGGCTCTTCGGCCTGAACGTCGGAGACTCGCGCGTGTATCTCTGCCGCGGCGGACAGCTCTCGCAACTCTCGCACGATCACGTCATCAACGACCGCACATTTTCCCACGTCCTCCAGCGCGCCATCGGCCTCGCGCC
>JBDSAR010000196.1:0-3996 GCA_039922035.1 Chthoniobacteraceae bacterium | reverse complement strand
CGCGCTCGGCAGCAGGAGAATTGCGAGCATTTCGAGAAAGTTCGAGAGCGGCGTTGGATTCTCGAAAGGGTGTGAGCTGTTCTGCCCGAAAAATCCGCCGCCATTTGTGCCGAGTTGTTTGATCGCGATCTGCGACGCCGCCGGACCTTGCGGGATCACTTGCTCGGTCACGGTCTGCTCCTCCATCGCCGGCTCACCTTTCGCGTCCTTGATCGGCGTGCCGCTTGCGTCGGTTTTCGCGACCTGCGTCTTGTAGGGCACGATGAGCGTCGCCGTGTCGTAGGCGCGGAAATTTTGGATCACGCCCTGCGACACCAGCACGGTCGCGAAGATAGACGACAGCGGCAGCAGCACGTAGAGCGTCGAGCGCGTGAGGTCCGCCCAGAAATTCCCGAGTGTCGAAGGAACAGCAGGCGAGACGCTGGCTGGCCCCGCAGTCTGGAAGCCGGCGCTACGGCGCGTCAGCCCGCGGATGAGCGCGAGCAGCACGGCGATGCCCGTAGCGGCGCTGGTGAAATTATGCACCGCCAGCCCGGTCATCTGCGTGAGATAGCTCATCGTCGCCTCGCCGATGTAGGCCTGCCAGTTCGTGTTTGTCATGAACGACACCGCCGTGTTCAGCGCGAGCGCGAACGGCACGTTCGGCAGGTGCTGCGGATTCAGCGGCAGCCACGCCTGCGTCATCATCTGTACGAGTGTGAGCAGGCAGCCGGCGAGATTGAAGACGAGCACCGCGCCGAGATAGCCGAGCCACGACATCTCCCGCTTTTCGTCAATACCGCCAGCCTTGTAGATGAGCCGTTCAATCGGGCCGAGCACGGGCGAGAAAAAGTGTCGCTTCCCCTCAAACACCCGCGCCATATAAGTGCCGAGTAGCGGAGTGAGGGCGATCAGTGCGCCCAGAAACACGAACAGTTGCAGCCAGTCGGTGGTTTTCATTGGCGATACGCTGCCGCATCCGCCGCCGCTTGGGTAATCAAGAGGGCTCGTCAGAGCATAAAGAAATCATAAAGGCCGACACCGCGTTTCGTGAGGGGCGCACCGGCTTCACCGTTCTCGCGCGATGATCGTGGTCGCTGAGTCGCATCTTGAACGCTTCGCGGAGTCCGTTCAGCCTCCGCCCATGTTTGGGAGTTTCAAAGAACACATGCAGAGGCAGCTCGACGCGATTCGTGCGGCGGGGACTTGGAAGGGCGAGCGGTTCATCGCGACGCCGCAGGGCGTGCGCATCAAGCTCGCCGACGGTCGCGAAGTGCTGAATCTCTGCGCGAACAATTACCTCGGCCTCGCGCAGCATCCGGAAGTGCGTGCGGCGGCGCACGCGGCGCTGGATGCGTGGGGCTACGGGCTGGCGAGTGTGCGTTTCATCTGCGGCACACAGGGCGTCCACAAGCAGCTTGAGAATGCGCTGAGCGAGTTTCTCGGGACGGAGGATACGATTCTTTACGGCTCGTGCTTCGATGCGAACGGCGGACTTTTTGAGACGCTGCTCGGCGCGGAGGACGCGATCATTTCCGATGAGCTGAACCACGCCTCGATCATTGACGGCATCCGGCTCTGCAAGGCGCAGCGGCATCGCTACCGCAATAGCGACATGGCGGACCTCGAGGAAAAACTGAAGGCCGCGAGTGGCGCGCGTCATCGGATGATCGCGACGGACGGGATTTTCTCGATGGACGGCTTCATCGCGAAGGTCGGCGCGATCTGCGACCTCGCGGAAAAATATAATGCGCTCGTGATGGTGGACGATTCGCACGCGGTCGGCTTCATGGGCGCGACGGGGCGGGGGACGCACGAGCATTGCGGTGTGATGTCGCGAGTGGACATCCTCACCGGCACGCTCGGTAAGGCACTCGGCGGCGCGAGCGGCGGCTACACGAGCGCACGGCGGGAAATCATCGAACTTCTCCGGCAGCGCAGCCGGCCTTATCTCTTTAGCAACACACTTTGCCCGAGCATCGCAGGCGCTTCGCTGAAGGTGCTCGACATGGTCGGCAGTTCCACCGCGCTGCGCGATCGGCTTGCGGAGAACACGCGCTTTTTCCGCGAAGCGATGTCGCGTGAGGGCTTCGATCTGCTGCCGGGCGAGCACCCGATCGTGCCGGTGATGCTCGGCGATGCGGCGCTCGCCACGCGGTTCGCGGATGCGATGCTGGCGCAGGGTGTGTACGTTGTCGGGTTCAGTTTTCCAGTCGTGCCGCAGGGGCGCGCGCGCATCCGCACGCAAATTTCCGCGGCACACAGCCGGGAGGATTTGGAATTTGCCGTCGGGGCATTCGCGCGGGTGAAAAAGGAGCTCGGGCTCTGACGCGGAGGGCGGGGTCGGTCGCTTCGTCTGACTGTTTCGGGAGCATTCGTTTTCCGGTGCTTTCGGTGAATGCGATGTATTTACAGAATTCTGTGTCAGGCGGTCAGAAACCGATTGCGCTGCGGTTGAATCGTGGAGAGGTTAGGTCCGTTTAAAAGTGCATCCCCTCCCGCCCAGTTCATCATGCTTCCGCCGGTATTCCCGGGAGGCGTTTTTCCCGCCAGCCGGCGGGCGGGATTCAGGCGTGTCTTCAGTTGCAATGAATATTTGCACTGGGGCACACGTCTGTGATTGCACGGCGTATCCCCAGACTGGCAGAAAACACATTCTATGAAACGGAAGTTCATCCTCAGTAATAACAAGATGAAGCGGAAAAGGCTTGCCGCTGGATCCAATCGTGGCGGGAAGGCGCTTGCGGGATCGATTTCCGGTTTTCGCCGGGTGCTTGCGGTGTCGGCGCTGGCGGCGATGGCCGTCGGCAAGGCGGATGCGGTGACTTATTATTGGGACGCCATCCATGCCCCAATCCCTGTGTTTCCTTTCGTCGGCCCGCCGAGCACCCTCGGTGGTGGAAGCGGCACCTGGGATTCAGGGACGACTCAAAGCTGGTACCCCGGCGTTGGTGCCGTGGACGTGCTCTGGAACAACTCGCTGGTCATTGATGCCATTTTCGCCAACTTCGGCGGAGCGGTGTCCGTGGACGACGACGTAAAAGTCGGCTCGATGACCATCAGTGCGGCTTCGTATAACTTTGGCGGCGTCGGCTCCATTGAGCTTGTCGGAGGGAGCAATACGATCAGGGTCGTAAACTCTACCGCTGGCTCGACCAATATCGCGAGGATTTCGACTTTTCTAAAAGGCACCAGCGGATTCACAAAGGCGGGTGCCGGGATTCTGCGGATCGAGGAGGACATGAGCGGAGTCGGTGGAATCGACGGGGGAATCACGATTTCCGGCGGCACGCTTGTGCTGGATTCGAGCAACAAGGACATCATCCTAAAGACGTCCAACACGCTGCGGTTCACCAATACGTCGGAATTTCAGTTTGTGGCGAGCGGCACCCAGGGATCCCTTGGTCAGAGCATGGCGCTCAGCACACTGACATTCGCCGGCGGGGAGGGGACGGTTCATTCCGTCGCGGGATCGGGAATCCAAAGTGCGGTGATGACGTTCAGTTCACTGGCGCCGCGGGTGGCAGGAGCGACGGGAAATTTTGTCCAGGACTCGCTGCCGACGACATTCGGCATCATGGCTGGCGGAGGTGCCGTTACGACGGTGATTATGCCCGACTCGCAGGCCAGCACCTTTGTGGTGGGCCAGTCGATCACAGGGCCGAACATTGTCCCTGGAAGCAAGGTTGCGAGCATCACATCGATCCTCGATGTGAATCTGTCGGGGACGGGAAGCAGCGCGGTGACCCTCGTCGGGCCGACCGCCACCCCGAATACGTATGTTGCCACCGTCGGAAGCGGAGCCACGACGGTTACGCTCTCGTCGGCCCAGGCTCAGACGCTTCTTCCTGGCTCGGCAGTGAGCAGCACGACCCCCGGTGCCATCGCTTCGGGCACGATGATCGTGAGCATCAATGCCGACACCGGTGTGGTGACTCTCAGCAAGCCGACCACTGGCGCGACCGGGACCGTCACCTTCACCAGTGCGAGCGCAGCCCCCGTGCCCCGGAGTTACAC
>JBDSAR010000195.1:0-9462 GCA_039922035.1 Chthoniobacteraceae bacterium | reverse complement strand
CAGCGCCGCGACTCGCGCGGGTGCGAATTCCTCGGCGAGACCGACGTGCAATTCCTCCAGCGACGCATTGTCGCCCGCCTCGGGAAAATCGCGCCAGTGC
Organism: Chthoniobacteraceae bacterium; assembly: GCA_039922035.1. Classification (GTDB taxonomy): domain Bacteria; phylum Verrucomicrobiota; class Verrucomicrobiia; order Chthoniobacterales; family Chthoniobacteraceae; genus SXWH01. Next base: position 9,362 of record JBDSAR010000195.1, on the reverse strand, counting down.
GCCGCGAGCATCTTCTCCCATTCGTCGAGCGTGAGCTTCCTTTCGCCGATCTGCTCCGCCGTGCGCATGAGCCGCTGCACACTCGTGTCGGATTTCACATCCGCCGTCGCATCGGGCGCCGCGAGGATTGCGTTGAACATCGTCGTCGCTGATTTTTCCGAGGGCACCGGCATCCCCGCCTGCTCACGCATGGGAAGGTAGAGCGCATCGAGCAGCAGCACCCGCCAGCGCAACGGATGCTCGGGAAAGCGCACGCGAAAATCCGCCGCGAGCCGGTCGAACCGCTCCATCTTCTTTTTTAAAATCGCCGCAAAACGCTCCGGCGAGACCACCGTTTCATTCTCATCATCCTCGTCGAACAGCCCGTCGAGCTGCGAGACGATTTCCGTCGGCGTGAGCGGTGCGGGCGCGGCCTCCTCCGGCTTTGCCGCGCGCAGCAGGCAGACGAATCCCAAAAGCAGCAGCGCGGTCAGCGAGGAGGTTTTCACAGCGGCGCAAATATGTCCGTCCGTTCCAGAATGGCCAACGCGCTACGCGAGGCCGAGGTTCTTCACGATGGCGGTCGTCGCGGCGGCCTTGTTCAGCGTGTAGAAATGGATGCCCTGCACGCCCGCCTTCAGCAGCGTGCGACATTGCTCGGTCGCGTAGTAAATTCCGAATTCCGCGGCCGCCACATCGTCATCACCGATGGCATCAAGCCGTTTCAGGAACGCATCCGGGAGCCGCGCGCCGCACATCTCGGTGAACTTCTTCGTCTGCTTCGCCGAGGACACCGGCAAGACGCCGGGAATGATCGGCACGTTCACGCCGTGGATGGCGAGATAGTTGTGGAAGGTGAAAAAGTCCTCGTTGTCGAAAAAAAGCTGCGTGATGACGAAGTTCGCGCCCGCCGCGATCTTCTCCCGGAGGAAGCCCCAGTCCGCGAGCTGGCCATCCTTCTGCGCGATGTGCCCCTCGGGGAATCCCGCGGTGCCGATGGAAAATCCACCCAACTCTTTCAGGAACGCGACGAGCTGCGACGAATACGTGAATCCGCCCTCCGTCGCCTTCCATTCCGCCGCACCCGCCGGCGGGTCTCCGCGCAGCGCGAGGATGTTCTTCACGCCGCGCGCCTTCGCCTCGGTGAGTACGCTGGCGAGTTCATCCTTCGTCGAATTCACGCACGTGAGGTGCATCATCGTCGTGAGATCGTATTCGCGCTGGATGCGATCCACGATGCCGATGGTCTTGTCCCGCGTCGTCCCGCCCGCGCCGTATGTCACCGAGCAATAGTCCGGCTTCAGCGGCAACAGCGCCGGGATCGTCTTCCCGAGGAGATTCTTTTCGCCCTCGGGCGTCTTCGGCGGGAAAAATTCAAACGACACGGCAGGCCGGCCAGCGGCGCGGCAGGACTCGTGGATATCATGGATGAACTGGATCATGAGGGCGGGTGTGCGTGCCAAATTGCAAATGCGGCAAAACTAAGCAACCGCCAACGCACAACACACCAGACTTTTTCCAAAGGAACTCCGCGTGCTGCGCTCAAAGTCACGGATACATCCCAAACCCCAGCCGCCACAAACCCCATGAAACTCCTCCCCGCACTCTGCATCGCACTCATCACGACCGCCGCGCGCGCCGATGGCATCCGGGCCGGCTTCGCCGATCGCGAGGTCACGCCGGATATCGGGATGGAAATCCCGGGCGGCTATGGGAAGTCCTTTGGCAAAGTGATCCACGATGCGCCGAAGGTGCGCGCGGCGGTGTTTGATGATGGCAAGCATCGCGTCGCGATCGTCGGGCTGGACTCACTGATCATCCGCCGCGAGACGGCGCTAGAGGCGCGGCGGCGCATCGCGCAGCGGACGGGCATCCCGGCGGAGTGCGTGCTGCTCGGCGCGTCGCACTCGCACACGTCCGGGCCGGTCGGGATGGTGCTGCCGGGGGAATTCGATCACGCGTCGAAGTTTGTGCAGGATCTCGCGTATGAGAAATCCTCGGGCGCGGATGCGAAGTATCTGGAGCGGTTCATCGCGGGCATCGTGGATGCGGTCGCGGCGGCGGACTCGGGAAAAGTGGACGCGCTGCTGAGCTTTGGCTCTGGCAAGGCGGAGGGCGTGGCTTTCAACCGCCGCCAGCGGATGAAGAATGGGCTGAGCTTTTCGCACGCCGGACGCGGGAATCCGGACATCCTCGGCTACGCGGGACCGGTGGACCCGGAGGTGGCGACGATCGGTGCCTGGACGAAGGACGGGAAGCCGCTCGGGGTCGTGGTGAATTTCTCCTGCCACGCGACGACGGGGCCGGCGGCATTTTCCGCGAACTGGATCTACTTTCTCGAAAAGACCGTGCGCGGCGGACTCGGCGCGGATGTGCCGGTGGTCTTCCTGCAAGGCTGCTGCGGCGACATCACGCAGGTGGACAATCTCGATCCGTTCGCACCGAAGACGGGCGACTACTACGGCCAACTCATCGGCGGCACCGTCGGCGCGGAGGCGCTGAAGGTTTTGTTCCGAGCCGAACGCGGCGAAGGGCCCTTCCCCGTCGAGGCAAAGGTGAAGACGTGGAAAGTGCAGCGCCGCATCCCTGCCCCCGAGCGCGTGCAGCGCTGCCTCGCCGATACGCAGAAGAACCCGAAGGAAGTCGGCGCGACCGAGTGGACTTTTGCGAAGGAGATCGTGCTGCTCGATGCGCTCATCGCGAAGAAGCGCGATGTCGAGGTGGAGGTGCAGGCCATCCAGGTCGGCCCGGCGGTGTTCGTCACGAACGAGGCGGAGCTCTTCGTCGAGTACGGGCTCGATTTGAAAAAGCGCAGCAATTTCAAAATGACGATCCCAGTCGAGCTGGCGAACGGCTGTGTGGGCTACGTGCCCACCGCCGAGGCGCTCGGCCCGCACGGCGGCGGCTATGAGACACGCCTCACGAGCTACTCAAATCTCGAAGTGAGCGCAGGCCAGCAGTTCGTGGACGCGGGACTCGAACTCGCAAAGCAGTTCACGCCCTCGCCTTTTCCCGAGCCGCTGAAAGCCAAGCCCGCGACCGCGGGCTGGCAGTACGGCTCGGTGCCGCCGGAACTGAAGTAAGCACATCAGGTATTGTGCTACTGGCTCCCCAGTCGGGATGGATGGGGTTAAGACGCTCTGGGTCAGCCGGCGGATCGGTCTTCGCAAAACTAGTCTTGCATCAACGAATAGAAAGGGCGTCCATACTCCACATGAAGCCTTGCAAATTGAGTGGGGTGGAGGCTGAGCGCACTGCTTTCGCGCCGTCTTGCACGTCGAGGACTTCACGGAATCCTTCCGCGCAGAATCTCCGTTGTGCCTTTTCCGTTTTCTCCGCCCGGGCTTACTCTCCGCCGCATTTGGGCGGTCATTGCCATCCGGGGCAATCCCAATCCTGACAGACCATGGCCATATTCAGAATTCCCGGAGTTTTGTGTGTGACGACTGCGGCGTTGCCAAACGATGCGGGAACACATGCGCTCACCCGCTTCCCCCCTCCGGGTTCAGTGGACGCGGCCAAGAAAAACAACCTGAGCGATTCAGATCGCGACTTTATTGAAGAGTGCGGCAAGAGATACCGGGACATGCCTGTGCAGGAGCTGCAGCATTACCAGGATAAGCATCTCCGACTCCAGCAAGAGGCCTTGCGCGAATTCGGTCCGCTGTCGCCCCTCGCCGCCTTTGAGCAAGCGACAGTCAACCTGCTGTCTGAACTGATTGAGGAGGCCCTGTCCCCGATGGGAAGGGTCTCGGAGCAACTCCGCACGGTGCTCGACGCAGCAGAGGAACCGGGAAGCCGGGTCACTGACAAGGAAATCGCGGATGCCGTGAGCAAGTTGCTTCAGTTCGAAAAAGAACGGCAGCTTTCGCGGTTTGCATCAAGTGATGGCACCGCAAATTCCGGCGCTATGGAGTTGGTCTCCAGAGCAATTGATGTTAACTGCAAACGGAAGAACGATGCACTCGAGGATCTGATGGAGAAAGCCAAGCGTCCCGGCGGTGTGGTCAGGGACGATCAGATTGCCAACGCCGTCAGAGAGGCGATAGGTGCCGAAAGGCAACGGCAATTGCTGGGTGGATCCTCAGACGACTCCCTAAGCTCCGATTTTTCGAGCCTTATCGTCGAGTCCACTGACCTCTTTGCGAAACGCAAGCACGAGGCCCTCAATGACCTCATCCAGAAAGCCAAAAAACCCGGTAACACGGTGACCGAAGAACAGATTGCAACAGCCATTCGAGAGGTTCTTGGGGTCGAAAGGCAGAAGCAATTGATGGGGTGGAAATCAAATGACGACTCGATCGGAACCGCCTTAGTAGAAGCGAGGACGGTTATTCTCGATCGAAAGGCGACCAAGGTGAAAAACTTATCCCATTCGAATGCTCCACAAAAGGACATCGACTAGGCGAATAAGGAATACGACGATACAAAATGGCACTGCAAGACATGGGGGTCGTGCCCCGATGTTGTGGTCACTCTCGGACCGCCAACTATCGTGGCTCCTACCCGCAAGACCCACTAGGGTTCTGCAGACGGATCCACGGATTGACGCGATGGTGTCGCTCTAACGCCAGCCACAACCAATTAACCGGGGTGGAAGTGCGTCTCGATTGGCCCCTTTCCCGGAACCCAAGAAGGCCGGTGCAGACCGACTGGCGATCCGGCTCGGTGCGGCCGGAGTTGAGGCAGTCCCGACCTTTAGGCCGCAATAATGTGCGACATGGGTGACGCACGGGGAAGACGGCGGACCGCGGACGAGCCTGGAAGCCGCTGCGAGCTGAAACTCGTGACTCCTTTCACAGCCACTTTTTCCTGCGGAAGAAGATGAGCTGGCCGATGGCGATGACGAGCATCACGATCCAAAGCGCGGCATAGCCCCAGGTCGTCTCCAGTTCGGGCATGTGTTTGAAATTCATGCCGTACACGCCGGCAAGGAAGGTGAGCGGGATGAAGATGGAGGAAATGACGGTGAGCACGCGCATGATCTCGTTCGTGCGCAGGCCGACGCTGGAGAGATACATGTCCATGAGGCTGGTGGCCACGTCGCGGTAGGCCTCGATGAGGTCCATGATTTGCACGGTGTGGTCGTAGAGGTCGCGAAGGTACACTTTCGTCTCCGTGCGGATGTATTCGCTGTCGCCGTGGAGGAGGGAGTTCACGACGTCGCGCTCGGGCCAGACGAAACGGCGGAGCTGCATGAGGGTGCGCTTGAGGCTGTGAAGTTCGCCGATGGTGTCCTTGCCGGGGTTGGTGAGGACGGTGTCCTCGATTTCCTGAAGAGCCTCGCCGATTTCCTCGAGGACGGGGAAGCCGTGGTCCACGATCGCGTCGAGCAGCGCGTAGGCGAGATAGTCGGCCTTCATCCCCCGGATGCTGCCGCCGCCGGCGCGGATGCGCTGGCGCACGGGTTCGAAGACATCCATCTCGTGATCTTCCTGGATGCTGATGAGAAAATCGCCGCACACAAAAAGGCTGACCTGTTCACCGCAGAGGGATCGCTCGGCGTCGTGGTAGATCATCTGCGCGATGATGAAAAGGTGGCCGGGGTAAGGCTCCAGCTTCGGGCGCTGGCCGACGTTTAGCACGTCCTCCAGCGCGAGCGGGTGCAGGCTGAACTTTTCCCCGAGGGCCTTCAGCGCGGCGACGTCGCCGAGGCCGTTGAATTCGATCCACCGGACTTTGCCGTCGTGCGCGGCACGGCAGTCGGGCAGGTCGGCGACGCTGCCGAGGATGCGCTCCTCGCAGCCGCCCGGGCCGTATTCGGTGAGCTTGATGACGACGGCGGACGCATCCGCCGCGGCATGGAGCGTGGCCGGTGCCTCGCCGGGACGGGAATAGCGCTTCTTGAACATGCGCGCGATGCAATCACCCGGCGCACATCACGGCGAGTGCAATGCGTTCGTTTCCGCGCGTCCCCTTCACCACGTCATCCATCTCTTCCAAATCATCAGACACGAGGATGCATCGCACCGCCAAGCCGTTAAGTGCGATCAATTCCAAAAGATGGGATCGGAGCGGGATGGATCCCGGAAAACAAGCGGGCCTCCCGGCGCTGTTCCGCACCAGGAGGCCTGCTGTGATTTTTGGGGCTCTACGCGATTTCCGCGCGAGCCGGCCGGTTGCTAGAACTGGAGCCTGAAGCCGCCGGAGACGTTGTGGGACTCGAGATTCGAGCCGCCGAACTGGCCATCATAATAGACGTAGGTGCCGAACCGGTCGTTCCACATGACGATGAATCCTGCGCTGGCCAGGAGGCTGTCGCGTCCGACCGTGGTGCCCGCCACCGTGAAGGCGTTGCCGCCGATGGTCGCGAAGTTCGACGTGAGTGCGTATCCGGCGGAGCCGAACTCATGCTGCCAGGCCAGGCGCATCTCGGGGCGGATGAGCACACGGCCGACATGGGCATCGTAGGTTGCCCGCACGCCGAGTTGGGTGCGCTGGCTGTCGGTGGATTTGCTGGCGATGGTCAACGGTGCAAACAGGCCGGTTTCCGTGAAGCCGTCGAGCTGCATGTTCGTGTACTGGTAGCTGGCCACAGGGCCGACAGTGAGTGCGCCGAACTTGAAGTCGTAACCGGCTGAGATGGAGACGTTGATTTCCGAGCCGTCAGGGCTGCCGGCGGCCACCGTGTTGTTTGGCGTCACACGGCGAGTCTTGTAGCTGTTCAGACCGCCGCTGACGGTCGCGTCCACATGGAAGTTCTGGTCGTAGTAGGTGGCATAGAGGCCGAGGCGCCCGCCATCCACATCGAGGCTTCCACCATTGGCAAGGTCCGCGGTGGTGTTCGCGTAGCCGAGGCTGAGGCCGACCGCGAAGTTCGCGTTGACCTTGTAGTCGAGACCCGCAGTGATTCCGCCGGTGGTCAGATTATAGCCGACCGCGTTGAAATTGCTGCCGATCCGGGTGAACTCGCCCGTGCCCGTGAGGAACATGCCCCAGTGGTCGTCGCTCGGAGGTGCGATTTCCTTGCTGCGACGGCCGACGGGGCCATTTGCTCCGCCCGAGAATCGCGTGCCACCGCCAGTGGGTGCGCTGAAGCCGACATTTCCGCTCATGCGGATGTCCTCCATGCGGCGTTCGAGGTTGTGGGTGTTCACGTTCGCCAGCGAGACGGCGAGGTGGAAGACGGAGGTCAGCTCCTCGGGTGCGATCTTGTCGAGGTTGCCGGGCAGCGTGGCGATTGGCTGCGTATCCAGGAAGTTGAGTTCCTTGACGACACCGGTCTTGAACAGGTTCCTCGCCGAGACGCTGTCGAGCGCACGGGCCACTGCGTATTGATTGGGCGTGAAGTTGACCTTGAAGCCCTGGAAGGTCTGGCCGTTAATCCCGGCGAAGAGCCCCTGCATGGCTTCGAGGGTAACGGTCGTCGGATACAGGTTCACCGTGGGCACCAGCAGCGGGGTGACGCTGAATACGTCAAGCCCCGTGATGCTGGCATTCGGAATGGCCGTGCCATTCACGCTGCCGCCGGCGACGCCGCCAGTGGCGACGGCGAGGTTCACCTTGTCACCGGGGGCGAGCAGGTAGCCGTTCTGCTGGACGAGGGCGAGTGTGCCGCCGGGTGCAGCGAATGTCCCGGTCGTCTTGAGCTGATCATGGTTCACGCCGGGGAGCGTGCCACCGACAATCGCCTGGTAGATGCCTCCGTTGAACTGGACGTTGCCGCCGCCGATATCCACGACGAGCGGGCCGCCGTTGGTTCGGATGAGGCCGCCGTTGAGCGTCAGGTTCGCATTGCCGAGACCCTTGGTGCTGCCCACAGCGAGGACGCCGTTGTTGACCGTCGTCGTTCCGGTGTAAGTGCTCGCGCCCGAGAGAATCTGGGTGCTGGTGTCGTCCTTTGTCACACCGCCGTTCCCGGAGATGACGCCGGCGAAGTTCGCATTCGCGGTCCCAAAGACATTCGGCGCCGTGCCAAAGCCGACGGTGAGCGTGTTGCCGCCGAGGACCACTTTCGAAGTCACATCCGTTGACTGCAGCGAAGCGATGGCCTGGTTTGCGCCAAGACCCAGTGTGGAGCCGCCGGTTCCGGTGGCATCCATGGTCACTGACGTGCGGCCATTGGCCGTCGGCAGCGCGTTGGCGACATTGGCGTTAAGGATGCCATTTCCGCCCCCGACGTTGTTGCTGGTGATGAATGTCGGCCCGAGATAGGTGTTCGCCGCACCCAGATTCGACGTCACCCCGGTCACGAGGAGGTCGGAATTGAACGCCCCGGTGTTCCCACTGATTGAGCCGGTGACGTTAATGGTGCCGCCGCCCGTGAGCGTCAGATTCACACCCGCCTTGTTGATGCCGCCGCTGAGCGTGAAGACTCCCGCGCCATTCGAACTGATGGTCGAATTCGTTGCAAGAGTGATGGGTCCCGCGAAGCTCGACGTGCCGCCCGCGTCCTGCGTCAGCGCGCCGATGCCGCCGAGGCCGGTGCCGTTGATGGTGAGCGGCTCCGCACCGACTGCGGTGCCGTTGGCCACCTGGAGCGAAGCGCCGGATGCCACAGTCGTGATTCCCGCTGCAGTGCCGAGTGCGGCGGCGTTCGCCGCACGCAGGATGCCACCGTTCACCGTCGTCGTGCCGATATAGGTGTTGGCGCCGCTGAGAGTGAACGTGGTGTCAGGGCTGTTCTTCACGAGGTTGCCATTGGCGATACCGGTGATGGTGCCGGCAAAGGTCGTGTTGCCACTACCGGGGACAACCTGTGGGACAGCCGCGACGCCGAGCGTCAGGGTGCTGCCGTTGAGCGCGACCGTCGTCGTCGAGCCTGCGACTGCGCCGGCATCGGACAAGGTGCCTATCGTTTCACTGGACGCGAGGTTCAGTGTTCCGTTATCGCCGGCGGTCACAGGTGCAATCAACACTGCGCCCGCGGTGGGGGTAAGCAAGCTAGGATTCACGATGGCATTGCCGCCTGAGAGGCTCAGGGTGCCGCGGAAAATGGTCGTAAGACCGGTGTAGCTGTTCGTTCCGCTGAGGATTTGCGTGCCGGTGCCGATCTTGCGGAGCTGGCCCGTGCCGCTAATGGCGCCCGCGTATGCCGCTGGGCTGCTATTGTCACCGCCGGTGGTCAGCGTCGCCGCACCGAGCGTCACATTGCCGCCCGCCGCACCGCCGCCCGTGATGGAGCCGATCTGCGTGTTGAACCCCGTGATGTCCAGCACCGCCCCCGCGGTGTTTGCCATGGTGACAGCGGAGTTGATGCCGAAGGCACCGGATGCCGGAACCGTCCCGACCGGTCCAAACGGGATCACTGTCGCGACTCCCGCCTTGAGCGTGCCGGCATTGACGGTGGTCGGACCCGTGTAGGTGTTCGGACCGGAGAATATCTGCGTGCCCGCGCCGGTCTTGGTGATTCCCAGCGTGCTTGCACCGCCATCCTGAACCAC
>JBDSAR010000194.1:0-6733 GCA_039922035.1 Chthoniobacteraceae bacterium | reverse complement strand
TCGTCATCCCGAACGGCTACGCGTCGCACTTCATCTGGCGCGACGCCACGCACATCCTCTCGCAGGCAAAGGGCTGGCTCGGCAATGATGCGTGGGGTGATTTTCTTTTCGAGGATCGCGACTCCGGCATCGTCGAGGAGATCGGCCACGGTGTGCTCGATAACGGCGGACACCTCACCTACCTGCGCCACAACGAGTGGATCCTGAACGACACGTATCCGAAGGGTGATCATCGGTTGCAGACACCGCATCTGTATCAGATCAAAACAGGCCGCCGGATTGACCTCGGCGAATTCCCGCTGCACCCGGCCTACAAAGGCGAATGGCGCGTGGACAATCATCCGCGTCTGAGCCGTGATGAACGAACGGTCTGCATTGATTCGCCGCACACGAACGAGGGCCGGCAGCTTCACCTGATCGACATCAGCGGCGTGGTGTGAGCATTTGAAAATCACTCCTGCGACATGATTAAAATTTTCCGAAACCTGACCGCGGCCGCTTTCGCACTGCTCGTGCTTTCCGCAGTGACACATGCCGAGCCGCTCGTGGTGGCCTTTGATCGTTTCCACGCGGCGAAGCCCTCGGCGGAAGGCGGGCGCTTGCTTTTCAATGAACTCGGCTGCGCAAATTGCCACGGCGGCGAGACCGGGTTGCCGGCGCGGCGTGGTCCGGATCTGAGCGGTGTGACACAGCGCGTGAATGCGGAGTGGTTGAGGAAATTTCTCGCGGACCCGGCGGCTGCGCACGAGGGCACGGCGATGCCGCAGCTTTTGCAGAAGGAGGATGTGGAGCCGGTCGTAAATTACCTCGCGACGCTGAAGCCGAAGGCGACCGCGAAGCCGAAGGTGCTGCGGCATGTGAACACCGCGCTGGGGAAGGAGCTCTTTCACAAATTCGGCTGCGTCGCCTGCCATAGGCCGGGGAAGGACTTCACTCCGCCGGAGGGCGCACCGAAGGCGGAGGAATTCACGCACCGCTCAGTCGCATTTCCGAATCTCGCGGAGAAGCAAGTGCTCTCGTCGCTCGCGGAGTTCATCCGCGATCCGCTGAAGACGCGCGCGGATGGCCGCATGCCGCGCATCGCGATGGATGAGCAGGACGCCGTGGACATCGCGGGTTACCTGCTGAATTACGAGGGCAGCGACGGCCAAATCGCGCCGAAGATTCCGGCGCTCGTCGCGGACAAAGCGCTCGCGGATCGGGGACGGGCGATTGTCGCGGCGCAGCGATGTGCGGCGTGTCATGACTTGCCGAAGGACGTGGCTGCGAAGCCGGTGCCGCTGATGAAGACGGACGATGGCTGTCTCGCTGAGGCCGGTGCGCAGGGAGTGCCGCGTTATGCGTTGTCCGCCCAGCAGCGCGAGGCGCTCGCGCTTTTCCTGAAGCAACGCAATGAGACCGCGAGGCCGCAGCAGATCGCGACGCTCACGCTCGAATCGCTGAATTGTCTCGCGTGCCACGACCGCGACGGACTCGGCGGGCCGGATGCGGCGCGGAAGGCGTATTTCCAAGGCGACCACAACCTCGGCGACACGGGCAAGTATCCGCCGCCGCTCACGGGCGCGGGTCGCAAGCTGCAACCCGAGTGGCTCGCGAAGGTGCTCACGGGCGAGTTCCGCGTGCGACCGTATTTGCAGGTGAAGATGCCGGTGTATGGCACCGCGACGGCGACGCTTGGCGAACTGCTCGCGAAGGCGGATGCAAAAAGGGAAACGCAATTGCCCGGCGGTGACGACACGGCGGGGCGCAAGCTCATGGGCACGCTCGGCGGGCTCGGTTGCATCACGTGTCATCGCTGGGGCGACAAGCCTTCGCTCGGCATCCAGGGGCTCGACCTCAGCAATCTCGGCCAGCGCATCCAGCCCGGCTGGCTTGCGGAATATCTCGTGAATCCCGCAGCGTATCGTGCGGCCACGCTCATGCCATCGTTCTGGCCCGGCGGCACCGCGGCGAATCGCGACATCCTCGGTGGCGACACCGCGAAGCAGATCGCGTCCATCTACTCCTTCGCGAAGAGCGCGAACGGCGAGCCGGAGGGTTTTCCGGTGACGGCAAATGGTGCGTTTGAACTCATCCCGAAGGATCGCCCGATTGTGCAGCGGACGTTCATGGAGGGCGTCGGCACACACGCGATCCTCGTTGGTTTTCCGAGCGGCACGCATTTCGCCTACGACGGAAAAAATGCGCGGCCTGCGCTCGCGTGGAAGGGCAAGTTTTTCGACGCCTACAACACGTGGTTTTCACGCTTCGCTCCGTTCGAGAAGCCGCTCGGCGAGGCCGTCGTGAAATGGCCCGTGCCGTCGGCGAGCACGAGCGATGTGCGTTTCGACGGCTACCGTCTCGACGCGCAGGGCGTGCCGACATTCCTGCTCAGCGTCGGCGGAGCGCGGGTGGAGGAGCGAATCGTCGGAACCGAAAACGGCCTGCGCCGCACGATCACCGCGGAGGATGCAGTGCTGAAAAATTTCCCCGTCGCTCATCCCAGCGGAGTGACCGTCACCGAAGAACCCGCTGCGCACGGCAAGCGCAGCTTCAACTACTTGTGGAAATGAAAACCGCATCGCTCGCACTTTTTACCCTCGCGACAGGCGCGCTGCTTGCCGCTGATTCGCCTTACGAAATCACCGACATCCTTACGGCGAACTCGCCCTCGGCCTCGCGCAGCACCGACTGGAAGCCGGGTGAGGGGATTGCGCTCGAAGTGAGCGGCATGGATTGGACGGCTGATGGCAAACTCGCCGTCGCGATTCGCAAGGGAGAGGTGTGGATGCTCGATGGTGTCTTCGGTCCCGTGGACAAGATCGGCTACAAGTTGTTCGCGTCGGGACTGCACGAGCCGCTCGGGCTTTTGCGCGATGGCGACAGTCTGCTGGTGACGCAGCGCACGGAAACGACGCGGCTGCGCGACACGAATCACGATGGCGCGGCGGACGAATATCTTGCCGCTGGGCGTGGGTGGAATGTATCCGGCTCGTATCATGGCTACGCGTACGGGCCGAAGCGCGATGGGCGCGGGAATCTGTGGGTCGCGCTGAACGTGGACATGGGCGATCACGCGAACAACAAGACCGGCTGGCGCGGCTGGGGCGGCACCATCACGGCGGGCGGCGAATTCAAGCCGATGGTCGCCGGCATGCGCTCGCCGTGCGGGCTCGGCGCGAATGCCGCGGGCGACATGTTCTGCGTGGACCAGCAGGGCACGTGGATTTGCTCCACGCCGATCTACCATTTGCGCGAAGGCGCATTTTTTCTGAACCCCGAGGGCATCGGCTCGCAAGACCTGCCGGGCTCGCCGCTGAAGCTGTCCGCGAAGGTGCCGGAAAAAGTGCCGTATCCCGACGCCGTCCGCGCGCTGCCCGAGATGCGCCCGCCCGCCGTGTGGCTGCCTTATAACAAAATGGGCCGCAGCGGCACCGACCTCGCCGTCGTCCCCGCCGGCGGAAAGTTCGGGCCGTTCGACGGGCAGTTCATGGTCGCTGAGTTCACCGATGCGAAGGTCAGCCGCGTCTTCCTCGAAAAAGTGGACGGCGAATATCAGGGCGCGACATTTCCGTTTCTCGCGGGCTTCGCGTCGGGCATCGTGCGGCTGCTGTTCGCGGAGGACGGCAGCCTGTTCGTCGGCATGACGAGCCGCGGCTGGTCCTCGCTTGGCACGAAATCCTACGGCCTCCAGAGCGTGCGGTGGAAAGGCGTGGTGCCATTCGCCATCCGCGAGATGCGCGCGCGGCCCGATGGCTTCGAGTTGGTCTTCACCGCGCCGGTGGACGCCGCGACCGCCGGCAACGTCGCGTCCTATTCGATGAAGAGCTTGACGTATTTCTATTCCGGCGCCTACGGCAGCGATGAGATTGACGTGAAGCCCGCGCCGATCACCGCCGCGACCGTCAGTGCCGATGGCCTGAGCGTGCGATTGAAAGTGGAAGGCCGCCGCGAACTCTACGTCCACGAACTCCACGCCGACGCCCTCCGCTCCGCAGCCGGCGCGAAGCTCGACCACGCCGACGCTTACTACACACTGAACCGGATTCCGAAGAACTGAGCGGGCGAAGTTGGAGAATCCTATCGTTTCAAACGTCAGTCTGAAAAAGAGAAGGCCAGTGGGATTGCAAGACCCTCTTCGCTTCACAAGATTCGGCGCGTGTCCCGGCCCGCACACTTTTACAAGTTCTGCACCGCTAAGGTGGCGAAGCTCATACTGAAGAATCGTTGTGCGCGCTGGAGCAGCCCGTTGCGTTTCAACGATCCTTTCGATTGCTATTTTTCAGTGGAACCAAAATTCAACCTGCGGACCGCTGCGAAAGAATACAGCCGCCGGTTTTTCGATCTCGTGTATGCGACGAATCCGCCTCCGTTTGATTCTGCAAACAGTTTTTCGATGGATATGTCGGCATTTCGAGCGCTCGCGCGAATAGTCCCTCGGGAAATACTGGAAGCTAAAATCGGCAATTTGGCTGCGCTTGCAGAAGGACTTTGGAAAGAACCGGTTTCTGCGGCTCGCGACCTTTGGCGGGTTCACATGGCGAGGCATCGGATTTTTTGCGTGTGCGCGGAATTGCGCAACTTGCTGCTTTGGGCCCACTATGCGGATTCTCATAAAGGCGTGGCGTTCGAGCTAGACGGAACGGCCGAAGAAGGAATTCCGCTGAGTTGTGCCGAGCCGGTTGTTTACTCACGGACGCCACCCGGAATGCATACGCGGCGAGAATGGATAGATGCTTCTTTGGGCTTAATCCCACTGGCTGATGGCATGGACGTATGGAAGCGGCAGGTGCTCACCAAAGGGCGCGCGTGGTCCTACGAAAAAGAGTGGCGCATCGTTGGGCACCAGCGTGAAGGCGAAGATGCTGGCTTCGAGGATTCCCCGTTCGACCCAAAAATTGTCACGAAAATCTTTCTCGGCTGCAGGATGAACTCAGGAAATCGTGCAGCGATTCTTCGCCTTGCAAGCAAGGCATTCGAACACGTTGAGATTTACGAGGCGAAACAAAGCCCGACTAGTTTTAAGCTGAGCTTTCAGCGACTAATCTAAGCGAAGAAGGACGGAACGAGAGGCGGAGGGATTCTCGCGTGGCCAGAGAAATGAGCATTCCCGAAAATGCTCACCCGATTTTCTCCGCGCCGAAATACGGGCGGAGGGGGGCTGCTGATGGTTTTCGAGGAGGGCGACGTAGAGGCGGGCGAGGGCGGTGCCGGAGCCGTTGAGCGTGTGGCAGAATTGGTTTTTGCCGTGCTCGTCCTTGAAGCGCAGGGCCATGCGGCGGGCCTTGGCTCCAAAACCACCGCCTTGCCGCCCGCTCGGGCCATGTGCTACTTTCCGCAACATGAGCACGCTCGCTGAAACTGAAAATTTGGGTGCGATCACCCGTTCGCACTTGCTCCTGCCATGACCTTCACGCATCCGCATCAACGCAACGATTGGATCGCCCTCGCGATGGCGCGGCGGATTGCGGCGCAGATCGAGGAAGATCCAAGCATCCTCGGGCGGGCGCTCGATTGGATTGCGGGGCTCCGGGCTGTGGGTAGCGATTTTGTGGCACATCGGGAATGGCAGGAGATTTTGAAGACGAAGCCGGCCTCGGAAGTGGCGCGGCTGCTGGTGATGGAGAATGACGAAGGGCAGCGGCTGCGAAGTTCGCATCCGTTCAAGGGTGTCATACCGGAACCGGAACGACTCGCGATCATTGAGGACGCTTTCGCTGGCTGAACTGCGGTTCGCGCTCGACCGGTGCCGCGAACTCACGGGCGTGACGGATTTCGTCATCGTGGGCAGCCAGGCGATTCTCGGCTCGTTTCCCGATGCATCGGTCGCGCTGCGCACGTCGCAGGACATTGACCTTTTTGTGAAGTGCGGTGCGACTGCCGAGGTGAACAAGCTCATCTACGCGAAGTTCGGGCCGGAGTCGGAGTTCGAGCAGCGGGAGGGATTCTACATTGAGCCGATGGGCGAGTGGGTGATGATGACTTCGCTTTCCGGCTGGCAGGAGCGGCTGGTGAAAGTCGAGGCGTCGGGTGGCGCGGTCGGCTGGTGCCTGTCGCCGCTCGACATCGCCTACAACAAAGCAGAGGCGGGTCGCGAAAAGGACATCGTGTATCTTGCGGAGATGTTCCGCAGCGGCATCGTGCGGCCCTCGGAAATGAAGGCCGCGATGGAAGCTGCGCGCATTGCGACGGATGCGGCCGCGATCGTGGACGGACGGGTTCAGGAGGCCATTCGCCGGTACACGGGGGAGCGCCTATGAGGGCGCGGGCACTCTTGCCGGCGGGAGAATCAGCCCGCGGATTGACATCCGCGGCTACTGCTATCCGATTTTCTCCGCGCCGAAATATGGGCGCAGGGGGACGGGGATGGCGATGGTGCCGTCGGGTTGCTGGTGGTTTTCGAGGAGCGCGACGTAGAGGCGGGCGAGGGCGGTGCCGGAGCCGTTGAGCGTGTGGCAGAATTGGTTTTTGCCGTGCTCGTCCTTGAAGCGCAGCGCCATGCGGCGGGCCTGGTAGTCGCCGAAATTCGAGCAGCTCGACACTTCGAGGTAGGCGCCCTGGCCGGGGGCCCAGACTTCGATGTCGTAGGTCTTCGTGCTGCCGAAGCCGATGTCGCCGGTGCAGAGCTCGATGATGCGGTAGTGGAGGCCGAGGGCTTGCAGGATTTTTTCGGCGTCGGCGGTGAGGGACTCGAGTTCGGCCATGCTCTGCGAGGGGTGGCAGATTTTCACGAGCTCGACTTTGTCGAACTGGT
>JBDSAR010000193.1:0-6100 GCA_039922035.1 Chthoniobacteraceae bacterium | reverse complement strand
GCGGTGCCGGTCTTCGGCGTTTTCGATCTGCACGCGAACTTCACGCAGCGCATGGCGGACCTCGCAAACTGTCTCGTCGCCTACCGCGAAAATCCGCACAGCGATGCGCGTCACGCCGCGCAAATCGCCGCCACGCTGCTGCAGCGCACCCTCACCACGGGGCAGGTGCCGCGCATGTTCTGGCATCACCCGCCCGTGATGTGGCCGCCCACGGGCACGGGTACCGCATCCGAGCCGATGCGTTCGCTCGAGCGCCTCGCGCGTGAGTTGGAAAATGAGTCGCCGGAATTCTGGGCCGTCAGCGTCTCCGCCGGTTTCTCGTTCGCCGACACGCCCGACACCGGGGTGAGCTTTGCGCTCGCGACCACCGGCACGGAAGACGAAGCGCGCACGGCTCTGCAACGGCTGACTGCCTTGGCTCTCGAAAATATGGACGCGGGCAATGCGACGGATCCGCCGGTCAGCGAAGTCTTCGCTCAACTCGATCCGCTCGCCAGCGGCCTCACGGTGCTCGTCGAGCCGTCGGACAACATCGGCGGCGGTGCGCCCGGCGATGGCACGGGGGTGCTGCGCGCCATGATCGAACACCGGATTCCGAACGCCGCGATCTGCATCAACGATCCCGACGCCGTGCAGCGCCTCACATCACTCGAACCCGGTGCGAAGATCACACTTCCCCTCGGTGGCCGCGGCAGCCGCCTCGACGCCGGACCGCTCACGCTCGATGTGGAATTGCTCCGCCGCGGCGACGGGAAATTCGAGTTGGAAGACAAGCAGAGCCACCTCGCCTCGATGTGCGGCGACCGCTTCGACATGGGGCCATGCGCCGTCGTCCGCCACGGCGGGCTCACGATCCTGCTCACGAGCCGGAAGACTCCCCCGTTCGATCTCGGCCAGTGGCGCAGCCAGGGCATCGACCCGGCATTGCTCTCCGTCATTGTCGTGAAGGCCGCCGTCGCACACCGCCGCGTGTATGATCCGATCGCCGCGCGGATGCTGTGGGTGGACACGCCCGGCCCATGCACGAGTAATCTCCGCACGCTCCCATACCGGAAAATCACGCGCCCGATTTTCCCGCTCGACTGAGCGAACCGCGCGGAGCGGAACGACGCCAGGATTACGCGGACTTTTTCCCCGTGCGGTACGTCAGTCCAGTCATCGTGAGCAGCGGCAGCACATGCACCGTACCGTCATCCTCATAGATCACTGCAACGGTCGCATTTTTTGGCGGCAGCGAAATGTAGTCGCTGTGCGGAACCTTGTAGGAACGCCCGTCGGCCAGTTGAACGCTGAACGGCACGTTTTCCGAAATGACTGTCTCAATTTGCTTGCGCGTCATGCCCGGAATCTGCCGCACACGCCGCGCCTGCGCAAGCGCCCGCTACTTCCGCGTGTGGACGAAGACGCCCTTCTTGTTGCCCACGACCACGTCGAGCTTGCCGTCGCCATTCACATCCGCGGCCATCACCTGCGTGCCCACGCCGCTGCTGTCGTCAATGAGGTGCGGGATGAACTTCGCCTTGCCGCCTGCGCGCTTCAGCTCGAACCAGTACACCACATGCGGCGCATTCGGCTCGGGATCGCCGCCGGGGCCGTGTGCCCAGCAGCGCTTGCCGCACAGGATGTCCTTCACGCCGTCGCCATTCATGTCCACGAGATCGATCGCGTGGATTTGCGAAAAGATGATCCCCGTCTCACCCTCGCCCGGCTGCGTGCCGGTGATCAGGTGCTTCGTCCAGCCCTGCACGCCGCCGTCATTGGTCTGCTCGAACCACGCCAGCCCGTAGCCGTGCGCCGCGAGGCTCGTGATCACATCCGCCTTGCCGTCTCCATTCACATCGTAGGCATACATCTGCGCCCCGCCGCCGCCGAACTGCGCCTCGTGAAACGTCCACGGCGTCGTGCCGTCCCACTTCGCCGGCTGCTCCCACCAGCCTTTGGATTCGAGAAGGTCCATGCGCCCGTCGCCGTTCACATCGCCGTAGCCGATGCCGTGCGTGAACTTCGCATACGCGCCCTTCGGCGACACCGCATGGAATTTCCACGGCTCCTCCGGCTTGCTCCAGTCCGCCTCCGCGTAGCCGATGAACCCGCCATTCATGCACAGCAGCTCCGGCTTCCCGTCGCCCGTGATGTCCGCAAACATCGGCGACTCATTGTCCGTCGAAGCGAGGATCGTGTGCCGCTGCCACGGCTCATCCTTGCCCTTCGGATTCTCGAACCAGAACGTCTCCGCGCCGGGGAAACCGATCACCACGTAGTCCACCCAGCCATCGCCATTGATGTCGGACGCGTAGCTCACGAAATTGTTCGAATAAGCATTCTTCCCGCTCAGGAAACCCTCGAAGCCGTCAATCTTCTCCTCCGTCCCGTCGTCCTTCTTATGCACGAACGACTTCGGCATCTCGTAAATCGTGTGCCGCTTCGTGAAGCCCGGCCCCTCGTACCAGAACGGCCCGCTGAGGATGTCCATCTTCCCGTCCTTGTTCACATCGCCCACACACGCGCCCTCCGCCCAGAAATGCGGCGTGAGCTGCTGCTTCGCCCACTCGCCCGTGAGCGGCGGCGGCGTGGTGGAAATCGGCGGGAAACTCTTTGCCTCCACGGCCAATGCAGCCGCAGACACAGCGAGGAGGGAGGAGAGGATGAGCGGGGTTTTCATGTGAGGGTAAGAAGCGCGCGGAGCGGGTTGGCTTAGAGACTGTGTAAAATGTGCGTTCGCAGCGCGGTTCGCGTGTTCGCATTGAATTTGGAAGCCATCAAGCCATGCAATCCGCGCGTTTCCTGCACCCGTTCCTGGATTCATGGCTTCCAAATTCGATGCCGCGGGCTTTTTCCAAAGTCACATGGAGTGTGTCCCGAAATTCGGATTGGACCGCGGATTCCACGGATTCTCGCGGATAAGGCTCCCAAAAAATCCGCGCCCATCCGCGCCATCCGCGGTTCCTTTTCCCAAAAATGAACATTCGGCACACCCTCGAAGAGACTGTGTCCAGGAACCGCTGAATAGAGCCCGCGAAAGACGCGAAGGGTCGCGAAAGGTCGCGAAGGCGGACGAATCACTTGGAGGCACTCGGAGAGCAGCTTCATCTTTCGCGCCCTTTCGCGTCTTTCGCGGGCCTATCCGCTGGGATCAGCGGTTCCCTAGAGACTCTCCGAACTGTCGCTGCTCACCGCTTCCGAGCTGGAGGAAGACATCACCTCCTCGCTGGAGGACGACGACGGCGAATCGCTCGACTCACTGGAATCCGACGAAGACGAATCGCTCGAATCCTCCGACCCGCTGCTCTCCGAAGACCCGCTGCTCTCCGAACTCTCGCTACTCTCCGAAGACCCGCTGCTCTCCGAACTCTCGCTACTCTCCGAACTCTCGCTACTCTCCGAAGACGAGCTACTCTCCGAACTCTCGCTGCTCTCTGACGACCCGCTGCTCTCCGATTCCCCGCTCGAACTGCTGCTTTCCGGGATAGACGAGGACGAGGATTCGCCTATCCCACCGGAGGGTTTCCGCCCCCGTGGCCGCCGCCGGAGGTCGTGATCTGCGAGAGCGCATCGCCCTCCGGCGTCCCCGCGGGGAATTCCCCCTGCCAGCCCGCATACCAGCGCTTGTTATTCTGGTCCGTGCGGGCCGCCAGCGCCCGCAGCGTGCCGCGCACATCGCGCAGCGCCGCCTCCTGGTCCTCCACAGCCTGGGTTTTGACCGGCAGGCTCTCCACCTGCGCGGTGAAAGTCGCCAGCGTCACGCCGCCCACCGTCACCGCGGGGATCACCGGCGAGGCCGCGGCATTGCGCGCATTCACCTTCTTCCACAGCGCCACCACCTTCTGGCCCCGCTCCAGCGTCGCCGGCCCGGAGACGGAGGACACCCGGCGGATGTCCTCGAGATCGGCGTGAAAGGGATCATCCGGCAGGAGTTCCCCGTCCATCTTCCGCGGCAGGCGCGTATTCATCCCCGAGACCGCGGCCAGCGTGGCATCGCGGTCCTCCCGGGCATTGTCCACCCCCTCCTGCGCATCCTCCGCCGCCTGCCCCGCGGGCGCGAGCGCCGTCACATCCGCCGTGTGCGAGGCCAGGGTGAGATTGCGCAGGGCAAAGCCGGGCGCGTGCTGCTGCCACACCGCCAGAGTCTGCTGACCGCGACTCAGGATTTGCTGCCAGATGGAAATAGCCATGGGGGTTCCTTGCTTGGGTTTTCGTGAGGGATTGGAGATTCCCGGCCGCTCCGGGCTTCGAGCGTGATTACAGCCGTGCCCCTTGGCTTTGGCAAGAAGTTTCTTAAACTCAATTACAGAGTTTCATCATTCGTCACCCCAGACAAAGCACCACCACCTATCTTTGGACGCCCCACAGCCTCACTTAAACGCCCCACGGCCTCACTTAAGCGCCCCGCGGCCCCGCTTAAACGCCCCGCGGCCTCACTTAAACGCCCCACGGCCTCACTTAAACGCCCCACGGCCTTACTTAAACGCCCCACGGCCTCACTTAAACGCCCAACAGCCTCACTTGGACGCCCCACGGCCTCGCTTGGACGCCCCACGAGCGCTCGCGGGCCTCAATCCAGCGGCGAACGCACTCCGAGCCCCGGCCTGTTCAGCACATGCGTGTAGAGCGTGTCATGCACTTCAGAGGCGTTCATGCACTGAGGGCCAAAGGCCCGCCAACAAGCCAGCCCAGGGCAACGCCCTGGGTCATGGGAAATGAATCGATCAAAGCCCTGAAAGGGCGGCCCCATCTTGTCGCGCCCTTTCAGGGCTTTGTCATTTCCCGCTCCAAACCCAGGGCGTTGCCCTGGGCTGGCTTGTTGGCGCACCTTCGGTCCTCAAGAGGCATTACACACTCAAAGTGCATGACAGGCTCTAGATCATCGTCGTGCTCACATCCCGGTGCCCGAGCAGCTCCTGCACCGTCCGGATGTCGTAGCCCCCCTCCAGCGCCGCGAGCACCCGCCGCGCCTCCTCCTGCGTGAGCACCACCGGCAGCCGCACCGGCCGCTTCGCCCGCTCCACGTCCTCCAGCCACGGCAACTTCACCCCCAGCACCTGCCCATACAGGAAGAGCAGTGCCGCCAGCGCCTGGTTCTGCGTCGAAGCCGAGACGTGCAGGTCCGCCGCCAGATGCGTCAAAAACCCGCTCACCTCCGGCCCGCCCATCTCCCGGGGATGCCGCAACCCGTGAAACACCATGTAACGCCGGATCCACTCCACATACGCCTGCTCCGTGCGGATGCTGTAGTGCTTGACCCGCAGGACCCGCCGCACCTCATCGAGCAACTTGGGCTTGCCCGGTCCCGCGGGGACTCCGGGCTTGACCGTTTCGCTTTTCGCGGAAAGGCTCTCGCGCATGGCTTCCCTTTACCGCGAACCCACCCCTGGCGGCAACCGTTTTAGACGAAACTCCCCCACCCGCCTCCCCCGCGTTATGCGAAACCGACTTTCGCCTACTTCATGTTAGCCGTCGTCACGCACCCATCATCATGAAGACAATCTCGAACGCTATAATACTCGTCCTGTGCTTTACCGCCTGTATCTGCCGCGCTCAACAATTTGCATCTGTCGAAGCTGCCCAAGCCGCAGCCATCAAGAAATATCCTGACCTTTCCAAAGCGGACTCGGCATTTAACAAGGCATTCCTAGAAAAGGTGGCCGAGCGCAAGGCGCGTCTAGAGGTCGTTAAAAAGTCGGGACGCGCTTCCTCCTATATCGACACCAACTGGCCAATGGATTTGGCCTTTCGCGTTAACGCAAACCTCACAGCGAACGCCAAAGAGGCTCTGTTTGTGTTGCGCGGGTCAGATGATTCTGACCCAAAGGCGGCGAAAGACGCGATGCAGATCACGATTACGAATTACGGCGATGTGCGGACGGTTCTTGCGCAACTCAAAATCACCTATCTTGACGGCACCACAAAGCTTAAAACAGTGGAATTTGGTCCAGGATACAAGGAGATGTATCGATACTATGCTCAGGACAAAGATTTTCGAGATGTCGAAATTCTCTCTGCGAATTTTAAGCTCCAGAATACCGCGACCGAGCCCAACGGACAGAAATGAACCCACGACGCCAGAATGACGGCTAACCATGCGCTGCAGGCATGTGGTTAA
>JBDSAR010000192.1:0-1798 GCA_039922035.1 Chthoniobacteraceae bacterium | reverse complement strand
GCCGCATTTTCCGAAATGCTCGCAGGGAGCCCGTTCGCGACGGAGGTCACGAGCGATCGGCTGCTGCAACTCGTGAACGGCCTGCCTACAATCTACGGCGCGGACGCGCCCCCGAAGAAACTCGAGTGGATGATCCACCAGGCGAAGAGCCTCTCTGGGCGATGAGATGCATTGCCTCCATGCCTGTGCAAATCACCCGCGCCGCATTCCGAGCCCCAACGGGGCGACCCATGCCAGCCCAGAGCAACGCCCTGGGTTCGCCGCAACAAAAAATCAAAGCCCTGAAAGGGCGATCCACGAATTGTGCCGCCCCTTCAGGGCTCGTCCCGATTTTCTGCCGATCCCAGGGCGTTGCCCTGGGCTGGCATGGGTCAGCCCTTCAGGCTGCGACTCACTCTTCGCGTTGAGCATCAGCAAGACACAATTCACTTTATGAAACACATCCTCCTCCGTCTCCTCGCCGCATTGCTCATGGTCGCGCCGCTCGGCGCGCAGACGGCGGAAATCAAAGATCCCGCCATCACCGGGGGCGTTGCGGATGGAAAGGTGCGGCTGGTGATCGAGGGGCTGCTCGACGGAAAGGCGGGCAACAAGGACAAGCTCATCTTTGCCACCGCGTATCGGGATTCCATCCAGATCACGCGCGAGAAAATCATCCACAACATCGGGATGACGATCGACATCCTCCAGGGCGATCCAAAGGAGATTTCGCTCACGATTTCCGGCGAAGGCGAAATCAAACAGGTCACCGGCGATCAGCTTCAGGACTGGAGCATCCGGCGGGAGGTGGACGGAAAACGCACGCTGATCCTCCGGCCAAAGAAGGGCGAAAAACCGTTCAATCAGGTCATCGCGAATGTCGTCGCGGAACGCGAGCTGAAGGGCTGGAAAAATCCGCTTCAGACCCTTTCGCTCACACCGCCGCATTCGGTGCTCTTCAGCGGATATGTGAAAGTGGAAGCCACGCCGGATCTCGATGTGCAGCCCGACGTGCCGAGCAGTCTCTTCCCCGTCGAAATCAAATTTCTCCCGGAGTCTTTCCGCGGGACGAACAAGCCCGACGCACCGGAGCCGCTCGCGTTCCAGTTCCACGGATCGGCCTACACGCTGCCGTTGAAAATCTCCGTCGCCGATCCTGAGACGCGCCAAGTGGTGTTGCGCGATTTCAAACTCACCGGCCAGCTCGCCGAGCAAAACGCCGCCTTCACCCTCACCGCCACGGCGCGCGTGATGAATCCGAAGGGCGGCACGCTGAATCTTCTCTCCGGCGGCATCGCGCTCACGGAACTCGCGGAGCATCCCGACTGGCGCATCACCTCGGGCGGTGGGCGTTTCACGCTCGTGTTCGACAAGCCGGGCGACTTCCCAATTGCGTTCAAATTCAACGCGGCGGTGCGGCAGAGCGCTGGCTGGAATGCGGTGGATTTCCGAGTCGCGCCGAGCGCACTGCAGCCGATCGTACTGCAAGGTCTCGCGGCGGACACGCAGTTCAATTTCATCGGCGCAGCGCGGCCTGAGAAGTTGGACAAGGACTTCGCGAGTTTCCTGCCGCCCGATGGCGCCGTGAAGCTCTCGTGGAAAACCGGTGCGCCGGAAGCGGAGGGAAAACTTTTTTACGCCGCGGAAATGCTCTCGCAGCTCAGCGTCGGCCCGGGGCTGATGCGGCAGGTCGCGCTGCTCGACTGCAAGGTGATGCAGGGCGAACTCGATCGCGTGACGCTGCTGCTGCGCGGCGACGGCGAGGTCACGCGCGTGCAGGGCGAGCAGGTGCTCTCGTGGGGCGTCGAGCCGGGCGCGA
>JBDSAR010000191.1:0-4744 GCA_039922035.1 Chthoniobacteraceae bacterium | reverse complement strand
CCAGCACGCGGATGATGAAATGAAAGCTGTCGTCAATCGGCAGGTTGTCCTCCGGCGCCTGGATGCGCGCGACGTGCGGACCGGCGGCCAGCGGCGGCAGCATGAAAGTCGGCGCGGCGGATTCCGGCTCGCCGGCCTTCAGCGAGCGGCGTCCGGCTTCCTTGTCGTCTATAAAAAGCGTCGCCGTCGTGTCGGCGGGTTTGCCCGAACGGCTCAGCGTCGCAGTCACGCGGATGTCCGCGCCCTTGCGCACCACCGGCGGCTGCAGCTCGACGGAAGTCACCGCGACATTTTCCGGATTCGGCACGCCGAGCAGCGTCACGAACACCGCGGTCTGCTTGTCGAGTTGTTCCGGGCTCCACTGCGCTGCCTCGCCTGCCGCAGCCGCTCCGCTTTTCTCCACGCCGAAGCTCTGCCACGGCAGCGCCTGGTTGTCGGTGATGATGTGAATCTCCCGCTCGCGCCGCGTCTCCGCCTTGCGCAGCGCCTTCACCGCGGCGGTGACCGCCGGCGCGAGGCGCGACGAGCCGTTGCCAGGCACGAGCGTTTTCAGACGGCCGACGCCCTCCTGCTTGTTGCCGACCGGCTCCGCGACGAGCGCCTCGGGCTGATCGCGCGCGAGGTAAATGCAGAAGCGATCCTTGTCGCTCAGCCCCTCGATGATCGTGCGCGCCGCCTCGATCGCGTTGTCCCACACCACGCCGCGCCCGCTGCGGTAGTTCATGCTGTAGGACGCATCGAGCACGAGCGCGACATCGCGCGGAGCCTCTCCGAGCCAGCCGAGCCCGGCGGCGCGGATCATCGGCATCGCAAACGCGAGACCGAGCAGCGCCATGATGAGCGTGCGCAGCAGCCACAGCAGGATATTTTCCAGACGGATGCGCCGCGACGAATGCTTCTCCGCGAGCTTGAGAAAGCGCAGCGTCGGAAACGGAAGCTGCATCTTCTTCCGGTTCTGCATGAGGTGCAGCACGAGCGGCACCGCGGCACCGATGCCGGCGAAGATGAGGAAGAACGGCGTGAGAAACATGCGCCGCTATTTGGAATGCCGCCGCCGTTCCTCGAGGTAGGCGCGCACGAATGTTTCGAGCGGCTGGTCCGTGCGGACGAGCCGGTAGTCAATGTTCATCCCCGCGCATGCCTTGCGATATTGCTCGAGGAATTCGCCGAAGATTTTCCGGTAGTCCGCGGCGAGGCCGCGCGGATTCACGGCGAGGCGCTCGCCGGTTTCGAGGTCCTTGAGTTCGCAGGGTTTCTTGAACGAGAGATCGATCTCCGCCGGATCGAGCGTCTGGAAAACGATCACGTCGTGCCGCTGCTTGCGCAGATGCGCGAGCGCCTTGATCACCGCGGCCTCGTCGGTGAGCAGGTCGGAAATCACCAGGACGAGCGCGCGCCGCCGCACCGAGCCCGCGATTTCGTGCAGCGTCGAAGCCACGTCGGAGGTGCCTGCTGGCGGATTCTTCTGCACGTGCTTGAGCATGTTGTTGAGATGCTGGAACGAGTTCCCGGAATCCATGCGCACGTCCACTTTTTCGCCGTGCAGGAAAAGCCCCACCGAGTCGCGCGCCTTCACGATCACGTAGCCGATCGCCGCCGCGAGATGGCAAGCGAACTGGAACTTCGTCGGCCCGTCGCCGGAGCTGTAGTTCATCGAGGCGCTGCGATCGAGGGCGATGTAAACGCGCAGGTTCGTCTCGTCCTCGAAGCGCTTCACGAAATACCGGTCGGTGCGCGCGAGCACGCGCCAGTCAATGTGCTTGGGGTCGTCGCCCTGGCCGTAGGACTTGTGCTCGGCAAACTCCGAACTCGGCCCACGCAGCGGACTGCGGTGCGCGCCCGCGAGATTACCCTCGACGGTGTAGCGCGAGAGCAGCACGAGCCTGCCGAGCTTGTGCATCTCCGTGGGATTCAGAAAAGCGGAGATGCCTTCCTTGTCAGGATTCTTTTTCCCGGCCTTCGGCTGTGGTGCAGATTCCGCCATCAGGGTTTTGGAAAAACTTTCCAGTGCGTGTGATCGCACACGACCACGATGCTCGAACCTGCGAATGCGACGTGCAGATCGCCCGAGGCCTGGCCGACTGCGACAATTGCGGTGCCAGCTTTTCCGACGTTGGTAAATTTCACCGCGAACGTGTTGCCCGGCGCGGGGACGATTCCCACGGGCACAGCGCGGATGCGCGAGGCATACGGCGCGGCGATCGCGGCTTTGAGTTCCGAAAGATCGCCGAGCGTGGTGCTTTGCAGCGAGTATTTCTGGTCGGGAAATCCGGTGGCTTTTGCAAAGCCGGTGAGCTGGTAATTCCACGGCTGGCCGAAGCGATCAATGAACGGCGGGCGCACCTCGGCGGGTATTTTCGGATGCTTCGCGATCAGATCGAGCGTCTTCGGGTAGGCGACTTCCTTCCGGTAATAAATCTGCAGCGACGCGGCGACCTTCTCGCGATCCAGCCGCGTGAACCAGCCCTGCGCGAGTGCGCGCGCGGCATTCGTGATCGGCCCGACAGGCGCGGTGAGTTGCGGCTGGAGAATGCGCCACGCATCCTGCGCGCGACCCGCGCGGAAGTGATGCCACGCCTCGATGTCCTGCACGACGGGCAGCAGCGGATCATTCGCGTTCGCTGTGGCGAAGGCGCGGCAGGCTTTGATCGTCTCGTCGTGCTCCTCCGGCGTTGCGATGTGCTGGTTCCACAGTTCGAGTAGCGCAGCCTCATTCGCCGCATGCACGCACGCGCTGATGCAGATCAGCGTGGCGACGATTCGGAGCAGGAGGGGCGTGCGCGCTGCCATCCGCGAGACCCTCATGGCTTGCTCGCCCGCTTCGCAGCTTCGGCGGCGCGCTGCTGCTTCCGCTTCGCGATTTCCGTCTCGAGAAACTCGAACCACGCCTTCGGTCCGCCCTTGGCCATTATCTCGTCGCGACGCTGAAGCAGGTCGCGGTCGCGCGCCTCGAGTTTGATGGGCCGCGGCCCCTCGGTGTAGCTGTAGAATGTCGCGCCGGGACTGATCTCGGAGAGAAGCTCCTTGCCGATTTTCGGGCTGAGCCGGTCCTTGTTCCGAACGATCGTCTGGTCGAGCAGGATCGCACCAGACAGCGGATCGAGGCCGAGCACTTTGCCCGTGACGGCAATCGCGTTGCCCTTCTGCGTCACGGGATCCTCGCGCAGCAGCGCGAGCGAGTTCGGCATCGTGATGGTGAACTTCACATCGAGATACGACGCGGGCTCGAACGCGGTGATGCGCACGCCCGTCTGCTCGCCCACTTTCACCTCGTCCATCTCCATGATCTGCAGGTAGCGGAAAAAGTGCGGGCGATCCTTCGCGTCATCGAGCACGGCCTTTTTCGCCGCAGACGTTTTCGCCTCCACGAGCGCGAGTGCGAAGTCGTTGCCATTCGATGTGGCCGCTCGTGCGGCGAACGCAATGCAGAGCGAAAGTGCGGCGGCGAGAAGTGTCCTGCTCATGTTCAATGCGTCACGGAATACATCAGGATGTTCTGCCCCATCTGGATCGCGCTCACGTCGTTGATGCCGCGCGCATAGGGCGACTGGCTCATCTCCCATCCGCCCGCGAGGCCGAACGGGCTGTAGATCACGCCGTAGTTGCCGTTGATCTCGATGCCGAGCAGCATCGGCTCCGTGCGCGCCTGGCCGGTCTCCTGCATGAGCGCGGGCGTGACGCCGACGGCGGTGATGTTGTTCGGCTCCTTGAACATCCCCGCCGTGACCGGGATGCGCGCGAGCGGCTTGTCCGGCAGCACTGATCGGATCATCTCGCGGAACGACGTGTCGAATCCCTTTCGCCCGCAGCAAGCCTCGGCGAACAGCATCCCGCCATTTTCTATGTAGCGTTTCAGCGCGGCCTTTTCCTCCTTGCTGAGATCGAACTGCTCGTGGCCCGTCATGTAGATCACCGGCGCGTTGAAAATCGCGGGGTCGGTAAGGCGCAGTTCCTTCAGCCCGAATTTCACCGGGATGCCGGTGCGCGCGTTGAAAGTCTGGAGCATCACGGAGAGCCCGGCGTGCCGCGTTTTCCACACGCCGTCATACACGACCTGCGCGAGCGACACGGTGTCCGAGTAGGCCTCGCGCTTGTCCACGAACTTCATGGCCTGCGCGGCATTCTTCGCCCACGCGCGCATGGACGATGCGTAGGTGAGAATGTTCACGCCGAGGCGAAATGCGGACTCCGGCTTGTAGGCCTGCCATTCCTCCTTCACCTCACCGCCCTGCCAGCCGACGGCCATGCACCAGCGCGAGACGAGCGCGACGACGCGGCAGTTCACCTCGATGGCGTCGAACCACGGCTCGTCGCCCTTGAAGCCGGACGCGCCCACCGCCTTCGTGTATTGCACGCGATCCACATCGTAGTGCGAATGGAAGATCGGATGATCCGACGTGAGCCGCTGCAGCGGCTGCTCGGGGAACATCAGCTTCAGCTCGCGCACGACCGAGTTGTAGAACGGCGCGGAGCCGAGGCCGGTGTTGTAGATGATCATGCCGCCATTCAGCAGATACTGCCGCAGCTTCTCGCGCTCCGCGGGCGTGTAGGCGAAATTGTAGTGGCCCGAGCGGTAAAGGACGGGGTTTTTTTCCGGGTCTGGGCTGATCTGCGCGAGCGTGCGGATGTCCATCTGGAAGTTCGCCTCGACCTGCTGCTTCATCTGACTGAGCAGGTTGTTCACGTCGTTCGGCGTGGCGTTCCAGTAAACGTCGGCACCGTAAATATCCTTGCCGGTCTTCTG
>JBDSAR010000190.1:0-4577 GCA_039922035.1 Chthoniobacteraceae bacterium | reverse complement strand
ATTTCGCGGCTTCGGCACACCAGTTGAAAATCAGCGACGACGGGCAGACGACGAGGCTCGGTCCCTGCCCGGCCAATGTCCGGATGAATGCGAGGGCCTGAAGCGTTTTTCCGAGGCCCATTTCGTCGGCGAGGATTCCGCCGAAGCCGTTTTGCGCGAGGAAATGCAGCCAATAGACGCCGTGCTTCTGGTAGTCGCGCAAGGTCGCGTCGAGCGAACCGAGCGGGACCGGTGTGAGGCGCTCCAGATTCCGCGTCGCGCCGGCCCAGTCGCGCCAGCGCGTCTCGCCGGCGACCGACATTCCATTTTCCGCCGTGAACGCATCCAGCGCGCCGGCCTGCCGGCGATCGAGCCGATAGACGCCGGCCTGTTTTTGCTGCGGGTTGCTGTCGCGCAGGAGTTGTCCAAATTCATCGAGCAGGCCCGGATCGAAGACCGCGAGCTTGCCATTCTGGCGGCGCACGTGACTCTGGCCGCCTTGCAGCAGTCGCGCGATGTCCGCGCCGGAAAAGCGTTCGCCGCCTGCGGTCGCGAGATCGTAGGAAAGCTCGAACCATTGTTCGCCGGAGGATCTGATTTCCAGCCGGGGCTCGATGCGTTCGACATCGCGCGTCACGAAACCGAAGCGCTCGCCGACATCGACCTTCCATTCGCGCTCCAGCCGCGGAAGTCCCGCCGCGAAGAACGCCAGGATGCGCTGCTCGCCCTTGAGTGTGAGATCCCCTTTTGTGTCCGGCCCGGAAAATCCGAATGCGCGCAGACGTTCCAGCGCAGACTGTTCGCCCGCGCGGTTGCGCGAAAATCTCGCAAGTGCGCCACCGGTGGCGTCGAGGGTCACGCGGCGTTCGCCGTAGATCGCCTCGATGCGGGCCGTGAGAAAATTCAGCGAGCCTTCGAAGTGCGCCGCGAACTTCGGAACCGGAAGTTCTTCCGGCAGGCCCGACGCATCCGGAATCACGTCGCCCTCGATCTCAAAGAAATTCGCGAGCGCCGGAAGCTCACGTGCCGTGAATGCATCCGCCGCGTCCGCAGGAATGCTGATCGCACGTTCCAGCATCGCGAGATAGGCCGCAGGCAAACCTGCTGCGACCGGCGCGAACTTTCCGCCGTCGAGCCGCCACGCCGAATTCGCCGCGAGCAGCAGCGCGCCCGATGCCGGCACCCGCGACACACGCAGCGCGCCATCATTCACGCGTTCGATCTTCAGCGTGTCGCGTTCGCCTTGCGCCTCGATCTTCACCGCCTGCGTCTTGCCAAAAGTGACCCGAGGATGTCCTGCCAGCGCACCCAGGAATTCCGCGAACTGCTCCCGCGACAGCATCGCCATCGCGGGCAATTTTCCATCGGCAAATTTCCGCAACTGCGCCACCAGCCGCATATCCGCCTCGCTCGCGCGGAAACGCTTCGACTTGTCGAGCGCACCGAGCGGCTTGCGCGTTCCGCCGGTCTCCACCTCGCACACCACCATCACCGATCTCTTCTCCCAGGCCGCGGCGAAATTCGGCGGCAGGATCACATGTAGCACCGCCTCCGCGCCATCCGCATCGGTTGCAAAATTTGGATCCACCGTCACTCCGGATACCGCATTCACTCCGCGCGCATTCGCACCTGCGTGCACTGCGGGCACCGCGACAGGCGTCGCACTCCGTGCCACATCGCCCGCTGGGGCCTCCGCTTTTTTCAGCCCACGGATCACCGCCACTCCGACCGCCAGCGAATGCGCACACACCAGCCCTCGCCTCCTGCTCGCCGGGCACGTGCAGGTATTTTCCATGTCCGTCCGAGACCTCACCAGCAGCCCCGCACGGAACTCCGCATCAGCTCCGCGCACCCGGCCCGCGAGCACCGGCGGTTCGTAGGTCGCCTCGGTCACCTTCCCCGCCTCGTAGATCGCGCGCGCCTCCTTCATGGCTTCCCAGCCGCCGGCATCCATCAGCATTTTTTCGGTGAGTTCGACCATCGTGCGGACGAACACTTAACCGCGATGCAGACGTGGGGAAACCGCAGATTGCGCAGATGGGCGGAGATCTTTTTCAAAAGCTACACCTCTTCATCTGCGCGAATCTGCGGTTCCAAAAACTCCCCCAGCCCCAATTTTCTGTTCATCCTCGCGCGCGTTCCTACACTCTGCCCATTCATGAAAGTCATCGCCGTGGCGAATCAGAAAGGCGGCGTCGGAAAGACGACCACCTCGCTCAATCTCAGCACCTGTCTCGCAGAGTTGGGCCAGCGCGTCCTGCTCCTGGACCTCGACCCGCAGGCAAATGCCACCAGCGGCCTCGGCATCGAGCCCATGGACGACATCTCCGCCTCCGGGCCCATGATGGGCGCTTCCACGCTCGCGGAAAATGTCATCCCCACGCGCTTCCCAAACCTCTGGCTCGTCCCCGCGAACATTGACCTCGCCGGCGTCGAAGTCGAAGCCATCCGTTCCGGCGACCACCTCACCCGCCTCCGCGACGCACTCATCGCGATGCGCGCCGATGCCCCCTTCGACTTCATCGTCCTCGACTGCCCCCCTTCCCTCGGCGTCCTCATGACGAATGCCCTCTGCGCCGCCGACGAAATCCTCATCCCCCTCCAGTGCGAATACTACAGCCTCGAGGGCCTCGCCAAAATCGTCGGCGTCTGCGAACAGCTCCGCCAGCCCGGAGCCAACCCCAACCTCCAGCTCTGCGGCATCCTCATGACCATGTACATGCGGACGAACCACTCCAACCAAGTCATCGCCGAGATCCAAAAGCACTACGGCGACATCATCTTCAAGACCGTCATCCCCCGCACTATCCGCCTCGCCGAAGCCCCCAGCCACGGCCAGCCCATCATCCAATACGAACCCGGCGGCCTCGGCTCCGCCGCCTATCGCGCATTAGCCAAGGAATTCCTCGCCCGCGAAGGCGTGAAGGCGGAAGCAATGGCGGATTGAAGTGAGAAGCTCGCGCCTAACGAACCCATGCACGCCCGTTCGCTGCAGCGCATGGAACACGGCGCGAGTTCGTCGCCAAAGACAACCAATACTCCCAGCCCATTTTGCCGACCAACCGGATCGGCACGGAAAAACCGGACCTGCGACCTCTCAGCGCGCCGCAACCTTTTCCCGCCGGCGGCGGTGGAAGGCGATCCAGCCGAAGCCGACCGAGGCCAGTGTCGCCACGGTGCCGGGCTCGGGCACGGGGATGAGATTGTAGCCGATGACATCGAGCATATCCAATTCCGCGGTGCTGATGGACATGCTGGTGAAGACACTCGCGTCGCCGGCCTGATCCTGCGGCGCGAAGGCGAAGCCATTGGTGCCAGTGCCGGCCCAGTCCGCGTAGTCGCCGCCATTGGGCAGGTTGTTGAATTCCTGAAGATTCGTGCCGCCGGGACTAAGACGGAAGAAGGCGCGGTCAGCCGGGTCGTTCGGGATATTCGTGGTGAAATTGCGCGCGGCCGTGGTGCCGTAGCGGAAGAGGTCCGCCGGGGCAATGGTGGTGGGCAGGGCCAGCCCGGTGCCGGGGGGATTCGCATTCGGCAGGTTGCTTGCGGTGCCGAGGACTTCATTCACCTCATGCTGGATGACTCCGAGGAAGCCGGCGGGATTCGACTGGTAGAGGGATGTTTGGAAAGTGACGGTGCCGTAGCTCGCCTGCGCGAGATTCAGGCCGAGAGCGAAGCCGAGTGCGGTGTTCACGTCCACGATCGTGCCGTTGATGACCGGGTCGTTCGTCCCGGTGATCAGGTTGGCCACGGCGGTGGCGTCGTTGGCCGTGGTGATGTTGTTCGCCAGTGCGCCGCGATACGTACCGTAGGCGACGGGAAAGGAGCCTGCCGAGCTCTGGGCGCCGCTGATGGTCGTCGAGAACACGAAATTGATGGGAATGAGGATGTTGTTGCCGAGCCGGCTGGCGTAGATGGAAATGGCGTTGTTCACCGTGGTCTGCAGGGCGGGGTCAGCGAGGAAGGTGGCATCGTAAACCGGCTGGATGATGATGGCGCCCGAGACGGTCGGGATGACGCTGAAGAGGGCGGAGGCGAGGAGGGCGGCTCTGACTGGCGAAGTGCGGTTTATTTTCAAAATGAATGGTCTCGTGGATTTTTGCGTGTGAATGCCGCTGAAAGCGTTCCATCTGGCTGACGCTTTCCGCCTGCTACCCGGAATGAGGGTTCCCTTAGCGGCGGATGACGCAGAGAGCAGCAGGACTTGCCGGGCTTGTAAAGCTTTCCGCTACAACGCGTCCGCTTTCACCGAAGAGCCTACCACGAGATATGCACCTCGAAGTCGCTCGCGCCGCCGCCTTCATCCTGAATGTGCACGACGAGCTTCTGCCCGTTCGCGTCCGTAGGCTGTTCGAGGATTTTCACACTGCCGTCCTTTTTCCTCTTTTGCGTGAAGTGCATGGCGACATGCGCGCCTGCGAAGGGCGCGAGCGGTGGCGCGAACTTGGTGAAATCATCGGTGAGCTTCCCCTGCCAGGACGGCTCCCATTTGATTCCATTCACGGAGATGCCGAGCGGCTTTGACCAGTCCGAATGTTCGATGTGGAGCTTGCTGTCCTGGACGACGACGTTGTCGCCCGCGTCCACGGTGGCTTTGA
>JBDSAR010000189.1:0-2964 GCA_039922035.1 Chthoniobacteraceae bacterium | reverse complement strand
AAGCGAGAGACGAGAGCATTCACCCTCGTCTCTCGGAAATTGGAAAATTTGGAAAAGGCGGCAGGCGCGATTTATTCCGAGACGCCGGCGAGTTCCGTTTGCTCCTTCTTGGCGCCGGAGGCGTTTCCGCTCACAAACGCGTCCACCAGTTTTTGCAGAACGACGCGGATTGCGCGGATGGCGTCGTCGTTGCCGGCGATCGGGTAATCAATGAGGTCGGGGTCCGCATTCGTGTCCACGATGGCGATGACAGGGATGCCGAGGCGGCGCGCTTCGGCGACGGCATTGGACTCGCGCATCGTGTCGATCACAATCATCACGTCAGGCTGCCGGTCCATCGTGCGAATGCCCTCGAGGTTGCGGAGGAGTTTCGCACCCTCGCGCTTCACCGCGGAAATTTCCGCCTTGCCCATCTTTGAATACTCCGGCGACTTCTCGAGGTTCTCGATGTAGTTCAGCCGACCGATGCTCTGCTTGATCGTCTTCAGATTCGTGAGCGTGCCGCCGAGCCAGCGCTGGTTCACAAAAAACTGGCCAGCCGCCTGTGCCGCCTCGCGGATGGCTTCCTGCGCCTGCTTCTTGCAGCCGACGAAAAGCACCTTGCCATTCCGGGCCGCCACGCTCGCGAGAAATTCGCACGCGCCCTGAAGCTGCCGCACGGTCTCCCCGAGGTTGATGATGTAAATCTGATTTTTCTTCTCGAAAATGTAGGGCTTCATTTTCGGGTTCCAGCGTTTGGTCTGGTGGCCGAAATGAACGCCCGCTTCGAGGAGTTCCGTCATCAATTCTGTGGACATAGAGGCAGTAGGTATATGTGGAAAAAGGGCGCGCAACATGCCGGGGCACCCGTGCCTTGGCAAGTACGACTTTGGGAAAAATGCGGGCGACCCATTTGTGCTGTTTGCAACGATCGGGGCGATTTGCTGCGATCCCGTCCGTTCCCGCAGGGAGGCAGAGCCGAGGGTTTCCATTCATGGTTCCGCCCGCTTCAGGTTTCGGCAGAAGGGTTTCGGTTTCGGTACGTTTTATGCAGGCAAAGAGGTCTGCTGAGACTCTGCCCAAGCCACGAATCCATCCCTCCAATCAAGCCGCTTGTGAATCAATGCCTCGATAAAACATCCGACAGTGAGGCGAGTTCTGTCCCATGCGCGGCACCCTGCGAGGATGATGCAAAGATGCATCGGGCAGCCTCGGAGGCCGAGGAGGATCGCGTCGGTGATGGCGAAGGCGTCGAGGCTGAGGACAAAGGCCGGGTGCTGTTGCTGGACGATGATCCGACGCTGAGAGAAATCATCACGGTCTGTCTCGCCGAGAGCGGCTACACGGTCGTGCCCGTTCAGAACGGAGGGGAAGGCGTGCGCGAAGTCCTGGCGAGTGATTTTGCGCTGGTGCTCTGCGATTTCCATATGCCGAGCCTGGCCGGCGACATGTTTTACCGGGCGGTCGAGCGAATCCGTCCCGAGCTTTGCAAACGGTTCGTCTTCATGACCGGGCATCGCGACGATGCGAAGACGAACGACTTCATCCGGAAAATCAATGGACTCGTGCTGTGGAAGCCGTTTCCCATGAAGGAGCTGATGGAGGCGATCACGCTCAAGGATGTCCGCTGTGAGTTCCCGTCCGTGGTGGAAGATGCCCCGCCCGCTCCGGTTCCTTCGCGGGTCCAGCCGGCCACGTATGATTTACGCCCGATCAGGATTCAGAATTCACACGAAGCTGACACCGACCGGAAAGTGGCCGCGATCCTCGCGCGTGCGGAACAGGCACGGCGCGGCGCGGCGCCAGAGGTGACGCTGGACGCTCCCGGGGCCGACGAGCCGGAATCTCGCGCGGGTGGCACTGCACTGTCGTTTGTGGTTGCCGGCCTTGTCTTCCTCCTGGTGCTGGCAGGGGGCATCTGGACCCGTTGGTCGCAGGCGCAGGAACGCGTTGCAATCGCGACGGCGAAGCGGCTGGCGCTCGAGGCGGAATGGAATGCGATCTCGCCGCAACTGGATGCGGCGTCCGCCATCCGATCGAAGATCGAAGGCGAGGAGATCCGGTTGGCGAAGATTTCAGCGGATCGGACCAACCCACGCTGGACGCCGGTGCTTCGCGCGATGGTTCCTTTCGTCGGATCACAAATCGAGGTCCTGGAGATCCACGCACGAGGCGAGCCGGACAGCCTGGGTGGCTGCGAAGTGCGCGTCCGCGGCGTGGCGGCCGGATCGCAGCCCCGGCAGGTGGCCGATCGGTTCCGGCAGACGGTGGAGACGACCCTGCGGGAAAATGTCAAGCTGCGGCTGGCCGAGGCCCGTCTCGATCGGCTCGACGACATGACAAAAGGAGCCGCGGAAGAAAAGCGCGCCTCATTTGTCCTGATCGCCACGTCGGGCCAGGCGGCGCCGCACGTGACTGCACGAAAGGAGGGCCGGTGAGCATGGACGTCGGAAAAAAATGGGCGCGGAATGGCGCGATGCTCACCGGTGCCATGGTGCTGCTGGTGGCTTGGGATTACCAGGCTGCATTGCTCGCCCCACTCCGGGCGCGAGAGATACGGGCGCTGCGGGACGCCGCGGATCTGGACGAGCGGATCGGTAGGGCGCAAAAACTGATTGCGGAGGTCCGGCCGAAGGAAGCCGCTGCAGCTCCCATCCGGAAGGAACTGGACCGGCTGCAACGCGACGTTCCGGCGGGGACGGCGATGGTGGCGCTGCCGGCGCTGGTGAGGGAGCACTTTGGACGCAGTGGCATTCCCGTCCGGCTGATCCGGCTGAATACGACGCGGAATGAGCCCGGCATTCCCGGCTACGAGCGCAGTTTCTGGTCGCTGGCGCTGCCGATTGATGAGGCGGGCCGGAACATCACGCCATTGCTCCTCGCGGCGGCAGAACTCGATCGGGAGCATCCGTTTCTGAAAGTGCTCGATTTCGCCATCGGCCCGGACCCTGAGAATCCAAGTGGCAGGATCGCATCGCTCAATCT
>JBDSAR010000188.1:0-6253 GCA_039922035.1 Chthoniobacteraceae bacterium | reverse complement strand
ACGTCGAGGAGGCCGGTGCCGCTGGCGTCGCCGAATTCCATCGTGCGCTCGCCGGTGAGGTAAAAATTCAGGTAGTCGTGCGGGAGGAGGACGGTCTTGAGGGCCTTGAAATTCTTCGGCTCATGCTGCTTCAGCCACAGGATTTTCGGGGCGGTGTAGCCAGGGAGCATGGCGTTTCCCCCGAGTTTGATCAGCTCATCCGCGCCGCCGAACTCGGCCTCGAACTGCGCGCACTGCTCGGTGGTGGACGTGTCGCACCAGAGCTTCGCAGGGCGGATGACGTTGTTCTTTTTGTCCAGCGGCACAAAGCCGTGCTGCTGCCCGCTCACGCCGATGGCTTTGATCTCCTCCTTGCGCTTGCCGAGCTGCGCGATGACCGCGCGGACGGTGTGGTCCACGGCCTTCAGCCATTCCGCGGGGTCCTGCTCAAGGTGGCCGGGCGGAAGGCCGGCGATCATGCCGTATGCCTGCGAGGCGCTCGCGAGGATTTTTCCGGTGCTGCTGTCGTGGGCGATGCACTTGGTGCTCTGCGTGCCGCTGTCAATGCCAAGGGTGATCATGGATGTCGGCGCATACTCCGCGCACGGGGCGGGGCGGCTCAATGAGAAAAACAGCACCCGGCGTGCGGTGCCGTGTGCTCAGTTTTCAGACATCCCCGCTTCCGCCAGCGTCGTGCGAGCACATCTCTGCACAATGGGCGCCGGGCAATATGGCGGGCTCGCGTCACTCTTTGTTTCAAATTTAGCGCGCCGTGCGGTGTAGTCCGTGAACGGAACTTCATGTAGCACGGTTGCCCGTGCCGCACACTTTCAATGCACTCCGAACCTACCCCTCCCAGTTCCCCCGGTCGATCCTCCATCAGCGCCATTCTTGCGTTGATGAGCCGGTTGCGTTACGTGGCCTTTTCAGGGCTGCTGCACTTGATCATCGTCATCGTCCTCGGCGGCACGGTGCTTTACCGGCAATATGTCGAGCCGCCGGACTTCGTGGCATCGCAGAGCGGGTTCCTCACGGATGAACCCCTGCCTCCGGCCCCGGAGCAGGAGGCGATGCAGATTCAAAATCCGAGCGCGTCGCAGTCATCCGCCAGTTCCGCGGCGGCGGCGAACACCCTGGCCGTGGCTTCGTCGCAGATTGCGACCATCACCACCACTTCGACCGCGCCGAACAGCTTCAACACGGCGTCCATCTCCGCACCCGACGTCTCGCTGAACCTCAAGCCGACGATCTCCGGGGGAGCCACGCCATCCCCGACGGTCGGCGTGGGGCTGAGCAAGGGACAGGCGGCACGCATCGGCGCGTTCTCGGGCCGCTGGTCGAAGGGCGGCATGTCCACATTCGGCCAGCCGCTGAAAAGCCGGGCCTTCGAATTCACCGCCTACCTTGGGAAATATGCGGGGGGCGACTGGGATTCGACGGTGTGGCTCGACGGCGAATCCGTGCGCGGCGGCAGCCTGCACAACCTGCTCTACATCATCTCCCGGCTGTCGCACAAAAAAATCCACGCCCAGCCGCAGCCGGTGCCGCTCGACCTGGCGAGCAACGAAATCTTCGAGCAGAAGCCGCCGTTCATCTGGTTCACGGGCCACCGCGATTTCGTGCTCTCCGATCTGGAAGTGCTCAATCTCGGCGAGTATCTGCGCTCCGGCGGATGCATCTGGGGCGACAGCTCGCTGCCGGGCCAACGCTCACGGTTCGACATCGCGTTCCGGCGGGAAATGCTCCGGCTGCTGCCCGAGCTGAACCAGAAATGGGTGACGCTCCCGCAGGATCACCCGATTTACACGGACACCTATTACCAGGAGATCAAGGGCGTGGTGCCGGGGATGAATTTCTATCACGAACCGATTTATGGGCTGAGGGGATTCGCCGGGGAGCTCGCCGTGATTTACACGGCCAACGACTACGGCGACATGTGGCAGTTCGGCCTCGATGAAAAGGGCGAGTTCGACCTGTCGCGCGACGATAAGCGGCGCTTCGTGGCCATCAACGAACCGATGTGGCACCGGCGGAACATCTACTTCCGCAACGTCGAGCCGAAGGCGCTGATGAGCACTTACAAGTTCGGCACGAACGTCATCGTCCACCTGCTCACGCGCTGGGAAAGGCACGTGCGTTTCGCGCCGACCTTGATGAGCAGCGGCAGCCCGGCGATGAACAACCCCTGAACCTCCCATGACCCACCGAGCCATTCTCGCGGCCAGCCTCGCCGTGGCCGCGCACACTTTCGCACAGACGCCCACGCCTCCCGCTCCCCCGGCAAACGGCGATGCGGTCGTGAACGGCAATTTCGCGAAGTTTGCCGCGCAGCAAAATCTTTGGGACGGCGTGGATGCAAAGAACCTCCTCACCGGCAATGCGGTCGCCACCTACGCCGTCACCGAGAATGGAAAAGTGGGCAGTCTCCAGATGCCGATCAGCGTGCATTTCGCGGACATGAACGGGGACAGACTCCCCGACATCGTGAGTTGCGACCCGACGGGAATCGTCCGGGTCTATTTCAACAGCGGCACGCCGGCCGAGCCGAAGTTCACGACTGCGGAGGTGATGCCGATTTTCCCGCCGCAAGTCGCCAAGGATGAGCGATGGGAAAACCAGGGCTGGTGGACCTGGCCTCACAGCATCCCGAAGTTGACGCTTTTTGACTGGCGCAAGCGCGGCACGCCGGACCTCGTGTTTGGCAATTATACCGGCGACATCTGCATGATTGACAACACCGGCACGCCGCGCGAGCCGGTCTTCCCGCAGCCGCACAAATACGAGCGGGTGCGCGTGCATGTCGGCGCCAAGCCGTGGGGCAATCTTTTCGCACCCTGCGTGGTTGACTGGAACAAGGACGGCAAACCCGACCTGCTCATCGGCGAGGGCTCCTACTCGGCCAATTCCGTTTTCGTGCTGCTCAACCAGGGCAGCGCTTCCGAGCCGAAATTCACCGACGACCAGCGCTTCTACCTCTGCTACGGCGACGGCCGCGAGCAACTCGTGCCGACGGTCGCGGACTTCAATGGTGACGGCGAGCCGGATGTCGCCATCGGCGACCGGCAGGGCACAGTGGGCCTCCACTTGAATCTGGGAAAATGGAAGCCCGGCACCGAACTGCCGCTGGCCCAGATGGTGACCTTCGGCGGAGCAGCGAGCGTCGGCACCGGCGTCGCGCCTCACGCGTGCGATTACAACGGCGACGGCCTGATCGATCTGCTGCTCGGCAAGGCCGACGGGCACATCGCCATGGCCCTGAACATCGGCACCAAGACCGAGCCGAAATTTGGCCCCGCCACGGACATCCCCGGCGTGAACCTTTGGGACAATGACGTCCGCATTCCTGCCATCTGGACGGTCGATCCCGGTGCCAATCGCGGCAACCTCTACGCCTACACTTCCGTGCAGGATACGAAGAGCCCCGGCGGCGGGAACGTGCTCAAGTCCGGCTTCTATCCGAGCCCGAACAAGGTCATCAAAATGGTGCCGCTAATGGTGGATGGCGCGGACTCGGTGGATTTTTTCCGTTACTGGTGGGACCAATGGTATCCCATGAAGGCGAACTGGGCCGCGGGCGTGCGCGCCACGAATTCATTCGTCATCCGGCAGGATCTGCTGCCGCTGAAAGTCGGCGGGAACTACACGCTCAGCTTTGCGATGAAAGGGGCGGGCATCCACGACGGGCAGGCCACCGTGGCCTTCCTCGGCGCGAATGAAAACACGCCCACCAAATTCGCCGTCGCCGGCCGCGGGATGAAGGCCGTGAAGGACGAGGCTCACGAGGAGATCTACGAAGTGGAAAAATTCAGCAACAGCGCGCAGTGGAAGACCGTGAAGAAGAGCTTCACCGTCCGCTTCAAGGACAAGACCATCAAATCGCTCGCCGCGACGACGCTCGCGATCCTCGAATTCAAATTCGAACTCGATCAGTACTCCGGCTCCTGCGAAATCGGGGACGTGCAGTTGAAAGTCGCGGAGTAGGCGCGATTCGAGCGGGCGGTGGACCAGCCGATGGCGGGCTTTTTCCAACTCCGCGGCACCATCCACATTTCCGTTGCCGCACCGCGCTGGCGCGACGATAAGATGGCCTCTTTCACGCCATGGTCACCAAGCTCCTCCACACCCGCTACCGCGTTACCGATCTCGATAAAACCGTCACCTTTTACCGCGACGTGATCGGCCTCGCGGAAGTCGATCGCAAGGTCTCGCCGCGCGGTTCGAAGCTTGTCTTCCTGAAGGCTCCGCAGAGCGAGGAACTGATCGAGATTTGCGAATTCCCGTCGAGCGGCCCGGTGATCGTCGGGCCGGATCTCACGCACCTCGCGTTCGAGGTGGACGACCTCGACGCCTTCGCAAAACACGCGGCGTCCAAGGGCCATCCGCTCTCCGACGGGCCGACGACGACGAGCACCGGCAGCGTCATCGCATTCGTGGATGCGCCCGAGGGCTACGAGGTGGAGATCATCCAGCGACCGAAGGCTGGCGCCTGAAATCCCGAGCATGGAATTTGACTGGCTGGACGCCCCCTTTGACCTGCGCAAGCTCACGCCGCGCGAGATCGAGGAATCGTTTGAGGATCCGTTCAGCCTCCGCCTCATGCCCGATGTGGAAATCGCGGGCGAAGGTCACGCGCGCTATTTCAACCTCGGCAAGACGGTCGAGGGTCGCGGAATTTTCGCGATTTTCTGGAGCGATGGAAAAAAGATCCGCTGCATCCTCGCCCGCGACATGACAGCCGAGGAGCAGTCCTTTTTCGAACGCAAGACCGCCGAACTGAACTGACGCATGAAAACGATCGCCGCATGGAATCTGGTGCCACGCTTCGAGTCCGAGGAGGACGAAGCGGCATTCTGGATGGAGACGCGCATTGATGCCCGGCTGATGAATCAGGCGCTGCTCCGCGCAGACAACCGCGAGAGCACGACCATCACGCTGCGCTTCGACCCGCGCCTGCTCGCGCGGCTGAAGCGCATCGCGCGGTCGCGGTATTTGAACTACCAGAGCATGATCAAGCAGTGGCTCAGCGAGCGACTGGAGAAGGAACTGGACTGATTTTCGTACGCGAGTAAGAGCGGGCAAGCAGGGCACGGCATGAGCGGACCGGACGGGATCCCGCCGACTTGCTCTCCAATATGTCTGCACGCACCGCCGATTTCGCAGCGCGCGTCCTGCGTCCACCGGCAGCATCAGCAGGTTTCAAAATGCCCTCGCAGCAAATTTCGGCAAACACTCACTCAAGTCCCAGCGCGGCATCAGAACTGCTATAATTTCCATACGTTATTCCTTGGAACTCAGTCCCGGGGACCACAAATAAAAAACGGCAACCAACATACCAATGCACCGAAACCCAAACATCAGACGGCGGGCGTTCACGCTCGTGGAAATCATGATCGTGGTCGCAATCATCGCTCTGCTGGCGGCAATTGCGGTACCGAACTTTATGCGCAGCCGCAAGCGCGCGCAGGCCGCGCAAGTCCTTGAGGATTTGCGCCTCATCGACAGCGCGGTGGACCAGTACTCCCTCGAATACTCCAAGGCTAAGGGCACCAATGTCGTTTGGGCTGACGTCCAACTGTATCTGAAGCCCAGTACATTTCTCTACTCCAGCGGCGGATCGGACAGCCTCGGAAACGCATTCACCATCCCATCGGTGGACAATGCCCCGAGGGTTCCCGGCGCCACGTTCTCCGCGCTTTCGGACGTTGCTCCGCCCAGCTTCTGGTCACCATTTAACTGAGGAACGTCGCGGCAGCGGGCCGCGAACCCTGGGAAATTTTCCGCAGGTGCCTGCCCGGCCAGCGAGCCGCGGGTGCCCTGCGGTTTTCTCATTTGCAATGGGAAACGGAAGACTGACCGAAAACCGGACCGGCGGGCCGCGAGGAACGCTTGGAGACTATGCAAAAGGTCCCACGTCATGCGGTTCGCACCCTCGGGACTGAATTTGGAAGCCATGAAATCCGTGAATTGCACTTCGCAGTTCCTGCATGCACGGCTTCCAAATTCGATGCTGCGTAATTTTCACACAGTCACTTGGACAGCGGCACGCTTGCCCCGCGCCACTCGCAACCGCAATGAGTCCTGTGGAATCCCGGCAAAAGCCTTGACGCCCCGCGCGTGGGGCCGCTTCACTCCGCGCGGTCAAAAACCCCAGCAGAGTCCGCCTTTTTCTCATGCCCAAAAAAGATCGCATCAATGTCGCCATCGTCGGGCTCGGTTTCGGAGCCGAGTTCATCCCGCTCTACCAGCGGCATCCGAATGCGTGCATGTATGCCAT
>JBDSAR010000187.1:0-10058 GCA_039922035.1 Chthoniobacteraceae bacterium | reverse complement strand
CTCTTCGGCATCTTCTGCGCGCTCAATGGCGCGGAACCGCTCGCGGTTTTTGCGTCCATCAAGAAGGCCGCGTTCGGCAGTTGGTATTCGTTTCAAAACGCGCTCGTCCGCGCTGCTCCGCTGATGCTGTGCGCGCTCTGCACGGCTATCCCGATCCGTCTCGGCCTCGTCATCATCGGCGGCGAAGGTGCTCTCATCGCTGGCGGCCTTTGCGCGACCATCGTCGGCCTGAAAATGCCAGGCGCTTCACCGGTGAGCGTTCACTTCGCGATGGCCGCGGCAGGCATGTTTGCCGGCGGCATCTTCATCATGCTCGTTGGCGCGCTGAAGCACTACCGCGGCGTGAATGAAACCATCAGCAGCCTGCTGATGAACTACATCGCCATCGCACTGCTCAGCCAATCCGTGAACACTTGGATCAAAGATCCCGAGAGCCTCAACAAGCCGTCGAGCTTTCCGATTCCCGACGAGCAAATGCTCCAGCCGATCGACCTGCCGG
Source organism: Chthoniobacteraceae bacterium (assembly GCA_039922035.1). GTDB lineage: Bacteria > Verrucomicrobiota > Verrucomicrobiia > Chthoniobacterales > Chthoniobacteraceae > SXWH01. The sequence goes on along the minus strand of JBDSAR010000187.1, from coordinate 9,559 downwards.
AGAGCCTCGGCGGCGTCACGAGCCTGCATTGGGGGCTCGGCTTCGGCCTGATGTTTTGCGTGGTCGCGTGGTTCCTGATTCAAAAGACGACGTTCGGTTTTCAGGTCCGCACCATCGGCGCGAACATCCGCGCCGCGCGTATCGCCGGTCTCGCCGTCGGGCCGATCACGCTCATCGCGTGCTTCATTGCGGGTGCCGCACCGGGACTTGCGGGCATGGTCGAAGTCGCCGCCGTCCACGGTCGCGCGAATGAATCGCTCAGCGCGGGATACGGCTACAGCGGCATCCTCGTCGCATTCCTCGCGCGGCAGAATCCGCTCGGCTGCATCATCATCTCCGTGCTCCTCGGCGGTCTCATCGCGAGCGGCGGTATCCTTCAGCGCAATCACCAACTCCCCGACGCGACGATCCTTGTTTTCGAGGGAATCGTCTTCATCCTCATCCTTTTCAGCGAGAGCCTGTACGGGCGGTGGAAATTTTTCCGGGAGGAAAATGCATGAGCGCTCCGGGTGAAAGCATGGGCTGGATTGCTGTTCCCATCGCCCTTCTCGCGGGCGCGGTGCGCGGCGGCACGCCGTTTCTTTTTGTCAGCCTTGGCGAGTGCCTCACGGAGAAAAGCGGGAAGATCAATCTCGGCCTCGAAGGCGTGCTGCTCATGGGTGCGATGAGCGCCTACGCGATCAGCTACAAATCTGGTTCGCCGTGGCTCGGCGTGCTCGTCGCAGGGTGCGCGGGCGCGCTGCTCGGCCTCATCCACGCGTGGCTCTCGCAGCGTCCGAAGGTGAACGACATCGCCGTCGGCATCGCCATGATCATCTTCGGCAGCGGCATCGCCTTTTTCTTCGGCAAGGCTTTCATCCAGCCGCTCGCGCCGCAGTTGCCGGGACTCAACTTTGGCTTGTGGAGCGCGAACCCTGCGCTGCGCTCCGCGCTGAAAATCTGCCCGCTCTTTTTTGTCGGCGTGGCCGTGGCGTTCGCGATGAATTGGTTTTTCAAAAGCACGCGCTGGGGACTCTGCGTGCGCGCCGTCGGCGACAAGCCGGATGCCGCGCGCGCGATGGGCATTTCCGTCTGGGGCGTGCGCACGCTCAGCATCATGACCGGCAGTTTCCTCGCGGGAATCGGCGGCGCCTATCTTTCACTTTTCTATCCGGGAAGCTGGACGGAACTGATCTCCGGCGGACAGGGCTTCATGGCCGTGGCGCTCGTGATTTTCGCGCGCTGGAATCCCGTGCAATGCCTGTGGGCCTCGATGCTTTTCGGAGGCACGCAGGCACTCGGCCCGGCGCTCCAGGCAATCGGCGTGAACAGCTACTACTACCTTTTCAACGCCGCGCCCTACATCCTCACGCTCGCTGTGATGATCATCACTTGCAGCAACAAGCGCAGCCTCGTCGGCGCACCCGGCGCACTCGGAACTGGAACATGAACAAACGCTACGTCGAAGCCGATCCCTACCCCTGGCCCTACAACGGCGATCTCCGCCCGGAGAACACCGCCTTCCTCGTCATTGACATGCAGACGGACTTCTGCGGCCCCGGCGGCTACGTGGATAAAATGGGCTACGACCTCTCGCTCACGCGCGCGCCCATCGGGCCGATCCAGCGCGTTTTTGCCGCCGCACGGCAACTCGGCTACCACGTCATGCACACGCGCGAAGGGCACCGACCCGACCTTTCCGATCTGCCTGCAAACAAGCGCTGGCGCTCGCAGCGCATCGGCGCGGGCATCGGCGATCCCGGCCCGTGCGGACGCATCCTCACGCGCGGCGAGCCGGGCTGGAACATCATCCCCGAACTCGCACCGCTGCCCGACGAGGCCGTGATCGATAAGCCCGGCAAAGGCTCATTTTACGGCACCGACATTGACATGCTCCTTCGCCAGAAGGGCATCGCGAACATCGTGCTCGCCGGCATCACGACCGACGTGTGCGTCCACACCACGATGCGCGAGGCGAATGACCGCGGCTTCGAGTGCCTGCTGCTTTCCGACTGCACCGGCGCGACCGACTACGGCAATTACCTCGCCGCTTTGAAGATGATCAAAATGCAGGGCGGTGTCTTCGGGGCCGTGTCTGATTCCGCGGCGTTCATCAAAGCGATCTCGTAATGCTCGCCAACGTCCACCACGAACCGCCGCCGCTCGAACTTGTCAAAGTTTGGAAGCGCTTCGGCTCGTTCGTGGCGAATGAGGAAGTCTCGTTCAAAGTCACGCCCGGCTCCTTTCACGCGCTGCTCGGTGAAAACGGCGCAGGCAAGAGCACGCTTGTGAAGTGCATCATGGGCTATCACGCTGCGGACGAGGGCGACATCATCGTGGACGGCGCATCGCGCGACATCCGCAGTCCTCATGACGCCTACAAGCTCGGGATCGGCATGGTCTATCAGCACTTCACCGTCGTACCCGCGATGACCGTCGCGGAAAATCTGCTCCTCGCGCGCCCCGATCTGCCACGCATCATCAATTGGAAGGCCGAATACGAACGGCTGGCGAAGTTCCTCGAAACCGCGCCCTTCAAAGTCGAACTCGACGCGAAGATTTCCGATCTCGCCGCGGGACAGAAACAGAAAGTCGAAATCCTCAAGCAGCTCTACCTCGACAGCAAAATCCTCATCCTCGACGAACCCACTTCCGTGCTCACGCCGCAGGAGGCCGACGAAGTACTCGGCATGTTGCGCAAAATGGTGGATGCGAAAAAACTGAGCGTGCTCATCATCACGCACAAATTCCGCGAGGTGACGACGTACTGCGACGAGATCACCGTCCTGCGCAAAGGGAAGCAGGTCGGCAGCGGCCGTGTGAAAGACATGACCACGTCGGAGATGGCTGCAATGATGATGGGCGAGGAGCGGCGCGGTAAGACCATCGAAAAGGCCGCGCAAAAACCCGGCGATGTCTTGTTCGAGATCAAGGGGCTTCGCGCAAACCGCGACAACGGCGTCGAGGCCGTCACGGGCATTGACCTCGCCGTGCGCGCCGGGGAAATCGTCGGCATCGCGGGCATTTCCGGGAACGGCCAGCGCGAATTCGTCGAGGTTCTCGGCGGCCAGCGGCCGGCGACCGCGGGCGAAGTCCGCGTGTGCGGCGAGCCGTTTCACATGACGCGCGCGGAGATGTTCCGGCATCAGTTTTACATCCTGCCCGAGGAACCGCTCCGCAACGCCTGCGCGCCGCAGATGACCGTCGCGGAAAACATCGCGCTCCGCACCTTCGACCGCCCGCCGCTCTCGCGCGGTGGCTGGTTACTCAATGGCAAAGCCATCCGTGAAAACGGGAGGAAATGGATCGAGAAATTCAAAGTAAAAACGCCCGGCGCGAACGCACCGATCGGCAATCTCTCCGGCGGCAACGTCCAGCGCGCCGTGCTCGCGCGCGAACTCGGACCCGGCACCGCCAAAGTGCTCGTCGCCGCCAATCCCTGCTTCGGCCTAGATTTCGCCGCCGTTGATTTCATCCACTCCCAACTCCTCGAAGCCCGTAACAAAGGCGTCGCCGTGCTCCTCGTTTGCGAAGACCTCGACGAACTCCTTTCCCTCTCCGACCGCGTCGTCGTCATGGCCGGAGGCCGCCTCGTCTATGAAGCCCCGGTCGCCGAGGCGAACGTGAAGGACATCGGCGAAAAGATGGCGGGACATTGAGGTATCCAGCACGTCGGCAACACCAGACCATCCGCACCGCGAATCCCGCCCGCGAAGAAAACAATCCCAAATCTTCCTTCCGCTGTTAGCGTGATACGCATCGTGAACCCAGACCCCGCCCCTCAGTATCCGCGCACGGAAGTACACGATCTCTTTCGGATCGCGAGCAACCCGGACGCGATTTCATGGGAGCCCTTTCGGGATGGCGTCGAAATCCACCGACTCTACGGCGACGGCATCACCGGCCCCACCGCTGCGCTCATCCGCTTCAACAAGGAGGGGCACGTCCCTCTTCACATGCACACGGGCTACGAGCACATCATCGTCCTCGCCGGCACCCAGCGGGATCAAAACGGACCTGCCACCGCCGGCACGCTGATGATCAATCCGCCCGGCACGCGGCACAGCGTGGTGAGTGAGGCCGGCTGCATCGTCCTGGCGATTTACGAAAAACCGGTCAGGTTTCTACAGACGGAAGGCAAGGATGCTTAGCGCATTTCAAGACACGACGTGGCCGCTTTTTAGCAGGCGATCGTCATGGAAGACTGGCGTCCTCGCCTGTCATGACAAATAGACCTCCGGCCTCTCCGAACAGCCGAGGACGGCTGTCTGCCGAGCCATCTGGACGGCCGCGACATTTCTCAAACCGCTTGAGGCACGAGATCGGATCACTCCTCAAGCGGAGCCGGCATCCAATTTTACCTCGCTGCGACATACGCCGGCCAGCCACCGAAGCTGGTGATCTTTTCCCGCCCTTCGCAAAGGATGGGCTCGCGATCACGCCCGGCATCTCCTTTCCTTTGAGGATGCTCACTTTCCCGATGCAAAGGCACGGCGGTTCTTAATGTAGAATGGACGCGAGGTCATCCGACGGGACGCTCCGGACTTCGACTGCAACGGAGACGCCGACCATGCCAGGGTGGCGGTCGCCGATGGAATGGAGGCGGTCGGCGGGCACCGTCCGAGCTTCGCGGACAAACTCATCGCCGACGGCGAGCATATTAGGATTGAGTTCGAGGCCGCGCATGAGCGTGCCATGGACAGCGAACAGGATGTTGTCTGGCATAATTCACTGTTCGATCAGAACCGAGAGCGACTGGCCAGCCTCAGCGATCTTGTCCGACGCGACGAGGATGCAATCAATGCGGTCGGAGACGAGTACCGCATTCTGAATGAGGTGGCCGATTTGCAACAGGGTGTTGTTTTTTCAACATCCAGCCAGTGGTTTCCAGATCGGATTCCAGATATGACGGAAACTTATTGCCGGAATATGTTTTTCGACAAACATCTGTCGGCGTGTGAATTAGAATTAAGTTGCCATTGAGGTAAACAGAGTTTGGAAGGCCATGGCATGTACGGTGCTAGAGGCGCAGTCATCCCACACAAGATCGGAATCGGATGTCCGCATGAGCGAAGCGGCAACTTGTTCCCGCATCAGTTCTTTGCAGCGTCATCAACAGCTTCAAACGTGAACGAGGACACCGGCAATTCGCCTCTGTTCTTCTGCGTTCTTCGCTTGGTTTCTATGATTTCAAACTCTCCCCCAGGCAACCAACAACCAACCAACAACCCAACCAACACATGATGAAACTCGTCAATTCCGCCGCGCTCGCCTTTGCAGCCGGCGCCGCACTCACCGCCTCCATCCTCCCTGCGCGCGCGCAGGAAACGGTGAAGGTCGGCGTGCTCCACTCGCTCAGCGGCACGATGGCCATCTCGGAGACCTCGCTCCGGGACGTGCTGCAATTCACCTTCGACGAAATCAATGCCAAGGGGGGCGTGATGGGGAAGAAAATTGAGCCCGTGATCGTGGACGGCGCATCGAACTGGCCGCTCTTTGCGGAAAAGGCGAAGCAACTCCTCGAACAGGACAAGTGTGCGGTGGTGTTCGGCTGCTGGACTTCCGTGTCGCGCAAGTCGGTGCTGCCGGTGTTTGAAAAGAACAACGGTCTGCTTTTCTACCCCGTGCAGTACGAGGGTGAGGAGGAATCGCAGAATGTCTTTTACACCGCCGAGGCTGTGAACCAGCAGGCGACGCCTTCGGTGGACTACCTGCTCGCGCAGGGGAAGAAGAAGTTCTACCTGCTCGGCAGCGACTACGTCTATCCGCAGACCACGAATCTCGTGCTGCTCGAGTATCTGCTCAGCAAGGGCGTGCCGATTGAAAACATCGGCGGCGGCTTCAAGAAGGACGAGAGCGGGAAGATCATCTCGGCGGGAAAATACACGCCGTTCGGTCACACCGATTACCAGCAGATCATTGCCGAAATTAAGCAGTTCGCCGCGGGCGGAAAGGCCTGCGTGGTTAGCACGCTAAATGGCGACACGAATGTTCCGTTCTTTAAGGAATACGCCGCCGCCGGTCTCACTGCGGAGACCTGCCCAGTCGTTTCGTTCTCGATCTCCGAGGATGAATTCCGCGCGCTGCCGGCCAAGCAGCTTGTCGGTCAACTCGGATGCTGGACCTATTTCCAAAGCATCAAATCGCCCGCGAACAAGAAGTTCATCGCGGACTGGGATGCCTGGCTGAAGAAGACCACGCTCGACGGCGTGAAGAAGGAAGGCCGCGTGACTTGCTCGCCGATGGCGCTGTCGTACGACGGCGTCTATCTGTGGAAAGCCGCGGTGGAAAAGGCGAAGTCGTTCGAGGTGGACAAGGTCCGCGAGGCGCTCAAGGGCGGCATCTCGTTCGCGGGGCCGGGCGGAACGGTGAAGTCGCAGAAGAACATGCACCTGACGAAGAATGTCTTCATCGGCGAGACGAAGGCTGACGGTCAGTTCAAGATCCTCAAAACCTTCGAGGGCGTTTATGGCGAGCCGTGGCTGAAGGGGACGTTCAAGCCGAAGACCGCCAAAAAGTAGGCAGTCCGGGTTCTGCCGGAAATCCGTTTCGGGGCGGGCTCTCCATCGAGAGCCCGCCCTCTCCGGCAACCGCCCCCCGACTTTTTTTAATGATGCATCGCATCCTCATTCTTCTTGCTGCCCTGATCTGCATCACCGCGCGCGCTGAGACGCCGCGCGAGGTCATCGCGAAGGCCGCCGTGCTCGATGATTCCGAAGCGCAGGCAAAGCTCGTGCAGACGCTTGCCGACTCGGGAAGCCCGGACGTCGGACAGCTCCTGACCCTTTGGAAAGAGGGCGGCATCTTTCTCCTCAGCGGCCCAACCGATACGAAAATCGCGATCACCCTTGGACCAGACAAGGATGCCGGGGGAAATCAGGCCGTCTTCCGCTTCGAGACCGGCGCACCAGTGCTCGACGAAGCCGGCAAGCCACTCCGCGCGCTGGCGAGCGACTTGAACACCGCCGAGACCGACTCGCTCCTTCGCACCGCGATGAAGAGCGTGATGGATCTCGCGCAACTCTCCTCGGCCGACGTCAAGCAGCGCCTGCGTTCCGTCGAGACACTCGGGATGGAGCAAAATCCCGAGCGGCTTCCGGTGCTTCTCTCGCGTCAGCAAAAGGAAACGGATTCGCAAGTGAAGCGCGCCATCCGCGAAGCGATCGCACTCACTGAAATCAAGGACGAAGACCCCGCGAAACAAATCGCCGCGTGTCGCGAACTCGGTGCCATCGGATCGATCCCGAGCCAGGACATCCTCAAGCAAGTCGTCAAAGACGGCGTGCCTGAAGTCCAAGTCGCAGCCACCGCCGCACTCAAGGAAATCGCCTCGCACGTCCGCACCGTGGACACCGTCGGGACGCTTTTCCGCGGGCTTTCCGCCGGGAGCATTTTGCTCGTCGTCGCCATCGGTCTCGCGATCACGTTCGGCCTCATGGGAGTGATCAATATGGCGCACGGCGAGATGATCGCCATCGGAGCTTACACGACTTACATCGTCCAGTGCGTCTTCGGCCCCGGCCTGGAAGTCTCGCCCTTCGGCTTCCACATCAATCTTCCCGGCATGAACGCCACGGGCTGGCACTACGACTGTTACTTCATCGTCGCGATCCCGCTCAGCTTCCTCACTGCGGCGCTCGCCGGACTCGCACTGGAGCGCGGCATCATCCGCTTCCTCTACAGCCGTCCGCTCGAATCGCTGCTCGCCACATGGGGCGTCTCGCTCGTGCTCCAGCAACTCTTCCGCCTCACGTTCGGCGCGAACAACGTGCAGGTCTCCGCGCCCTCCTGGCTCAGCGGTAACTGGACCGTGAACGACATCCTCTTCCCGTGGAACCGCGTGTTCGTCGTCGTATTCGCCATCGCCATCGTCATCGGTGTGAATTTGCTCCTGAAAAAAACGCCGCTCGGCCTGCTCATCCGCGCCGTGATGCAGAACCGCAACATGGCTGCGTGCATGGGCGTGCGCACCGAGCGCGTGAACATGCTCACCTTCGCGCTGGGCAGCGGACTCGCGGGACTCGCGGGTGCATTCATCAGCCAGATCGGAAATGTCGGCCCCGGCCTTGGCCAGCTCTACATCGTGGATTCGTTCATGACCGTCGTCGTGGGAGGCGTCGGAAATCTTTTCGGCACCGTCTTCAGTTCGCTCGGCATCGGCATGGCCGACCAGGGCCTTCAGCAAATCCTCGGCAATCCCGTACTCGGAAAAATCCTCGTGCTCGCCGGCATCATCCTCTTTCTGCAATGGCGGCCCGCCGGTATTTTCGTTTCAAAATCCCGGAGCCTCGAAAGCTGAATGGACGCAAGATTTCCAAAACGCGAACTGCTCCTCGTCGGCCTCGGCGCGCTGTTCCTGATCGTGATTTTCCCCGCACTGAATGCGGCGGACCTTGTGAGCAATTTTACGCTCAACGTCTGGGGCAAGTATCTCTGCTACGCGATCCTCGCCATCTCGGTGGACATGCTCTGGGGTTACACTGGCCTGCTCTCACTCGGGCAGGCGCTGTTCTTCAGTCTCGGTGGCTACATGATGGGCATGTACCTTATGCGGATGATCGGCTCGCTCGGGCAGCACAAGAAGGGGATCCCGGACTTCCTCGTCTTCCTCGGCTGGGAGCAGTTGCCGAGTTTTTGGGTGCCATTTTCGAGCTTCGTGTTCGCTGCATGCATGGTCGTGGCGATACCCGCTTTGCTCGCGACGGTCTTCGGCTATCTGGCGTTTCGGTCGCGGATCAAAGGCGTGTATTTTTCCATCCTCACGCAGGCGCTCACCTATGGCGCGGCGCTCATGTTTTTCCGCAATGACATGCTGCTCGGCGGAAACAACGGCTTCACGGATTTCAAATTCCTGCTCGGTGCCGACCTGCGCTCCGGTGCGACGCAGCGCGCTCTCTACATCGCAACCGCAGTAATGCTGCTCCTCGTGTATTTGCTGTGCCGCTGGCTCACGCGGACGAAGTTCGGCCTCATCCAGCGCGCCGTGCGCGACAGCGAGACGCGCGTGCTTTTCTCCGGCTACTCGGCGGCCAACTACAAGCTGTTCGTCTTCGTGGTCTGCGCAGTGATCGCCGGTCTCGCCGGTGCGCTCTACGTGCCGCAGGTCGGCATCATCAATCCCGCCGAAATGCAGACCGAAAAATCGCTGGAGATCATCGTGTGGGTCGCCGTCGGCGGACGCGGGACATTGCTCGGACCGATCATCGGCGCCGTGGTGATCAACGCGCTGAAAAGCTGGGCCACGCGAGCGTATCCGGATTTGTGGCTCATCCTGCTCGGTGGACTTTTCATCCTTGTCGTGCTCTTCATGCCGAAGGGAATCGTCGGCCTGCCCGCACAGTTGCGCGGATTTTTTGCGAAGCGCAAATCCGCCGACCCCGAACCGGAGACAGCGGAAAAAGTGACTGTGAAGCCATGAAGATTGACTCCGCACAGCGCAAATTTCTTCTCTCTGCCGAGGGCGTGAACAAGGAGTTCTCCGGCTTCAAGGCGATCACGAACCTCAACTTTTACCTCGATGAGGGAGAGCTGCGCACCGTCATCGGTCCGAATGGCGCGGGCAAGACAACCTTCCTCGATC
>JBDSAR010000186.1:0-11209 GCA_039922035.1 Chthoniobacteraceae bacterium | reverse complement strand
CCGCGCCTAGCATCCGCGCATGAAACGCTTCCTCCTCGGCCTCGCCTGCATCGTCGCACTTCTCAGCACCGCACCGGGCGCCCACGCGCAGGTGGGACGCGAAAAGGGCGAGGAATTTCTCGCTGAGAACGGGAAGAAGGAAGGCGTGAAGACGCTGCCGAGCGGACTGCAATACCGCGTGCTGAAGGCCGGCGACGGCCGGCAGCCGACGAAGGCCGACCAGGTCGTCGTCCACTACAAGGGCACGCTGATAGACGGCCACGAATTCGACAGCAGCTACAAGCGCCACGAGCCCGCGAAATTCGGCGTGACGGGGGTGATCAAGGGCTGGACCGAGGCGCTGCAGCTCATGAAGGAAGGCTCGAAGTGGATGCTCTACATTCCGGCGCAGCTTGCCTACGGCGAGAAGGGCTCGGGCAAACGGATCGGGCCGAATGAGACGCTGATCTTCGAGGTGGAGCTGATCGCGGTGATGCCGTGACCCAGCCGATTCGCTGAAGACTACAGCGCGTCGCGGAGGATCTGGAAGATGTCCGTGTTGTCGAGGAACCCGTGCAACCGCTCCGCTCCGAGGCCGACCCCGAGCGCGAGCAAATCCTCGGCGGCGTTCACACCGCCGGCCGCGTCGCGTGCAACGGGCTCGTTCGGTTTTCCGCCTTTCGGACCGGTTGCCCAGGTGATGTAGGGATTCCCCTCCGGCGTCGGACCGAGCAGCGCGAGTCCCTTGTCCTGCCGCATCGGATATCCGCTCAACGTGAAGCCGCCGATGCTGGTGCGTCCGACGGCGAGGATGAGCGATTTTTCGCCCGCGTATTCCACCGCCTTGCCGATCGCGCGATCGAGTTCCAGCGTCTCGCGCATGAGGTGCTCGCCGTCATTCAGCACACAGGCCTGCGAAATGAGCGCCTCGTCCACGATGAGCACGTAGCCGTGGCGGTTCGTCTCCAGGCATTCGATCGCGCGCCGCACGAGGTCGGAGAGCGAAGGCTGCGCCACGATGAGTTCCCGCTTCTTGGAAAAATCCATCGCGCCCTCGGCAAACAGCCCGAACAGCGTCCCCTCGCGATAGGGCGATGCGCCCTCAAGCTCGGCACGCGTGCGGATCACGTCCCAGCCCGGTGCCTTCAGACCCGCCAGCAAATCCTTCCCGTCCTTCCGATGGCCGCCCTTTCCCGCGGGCAAAAAATCCTCGCTCCCGCCGCCGAGCAGCACCTTGAACTGCGGCGCGGCCAGCAACTGGGCCGCAAGTGCCTGCCCGTCCTCGGCGTTCGCCGTGTGCGCATAGAATGCCGCAGGCGACGCGCCGGTGAGGCTGCCATTCGTCACGAGCCCGACGGCGCGGCCCTCCTTGCGCGCGAGTTCGAGGATGGAAGCGATGGCGGTGCCACGGCCATCCACTCCCACGGTGTGATGCCGCGCCTGCTTCCCCGTCGCGAGCGCGCTGGCGGCCGAGGCACCATCCGCCACGGCGAACTGCAGCGGATCGTTGCGCAGCAGCGCGGAATGCGGCAGCAGCCTCTCCATCTCCAGGCGGTGGCCTGCGCCATTTTCATAAAGCCGAGCCGCCGTGATGTGCCGCGTGATGAGCCCGTCGCTGACGAAAACGATGATCCCGTACGGACGCTGCACGACCCAGAACCGCACGTACAGCACGCCGAGCCCGAGGAAACCGAGCAGGATTGCGAGGGCGAGCAGATTGTTCCGGAGCCGCATGAGGGTGCGGATTCAACGTGCCGCGCGCGTCTTGGCAAAGAGAATTCGCGCGCGCCGCACCACGACCGGGTTTTGGTGCTTGGAGTCCGCGCGGTGCACCTGTTCTCTCCCGCGATGCAAGAGCAGGCAGCACCGTTCCACCGCGACGCCCGAAAGGCCGTCGCGCTGCTGCTCACGATCAATCTCTTCAACTACATAGACCGCCAGATCCTCGCCGCGGTCGTGCCGCCGCTCACCTCGGAATTCCATCTCAGCGAGGAACGCGTCGGCCTCCTCGCCACCGCATTCCTCTACGCCTACATGGTCGGCGCACCCATCCTCGGACGGCTCGCGGAACGCGTGTCGCGCTGGTGGATCATCGCGGGCAGCGTCGGCGTGTGGAGTCTCGCCACCGGAATGACCGGTCTGGCCGGCAGCTTCGGCGTTCTGCTCGCGAGCCGCGTCATCGTCGGCATCGGCGAGGCAGGCTACGGGCCGGCGGCCCCGGCGCTCATCTCGGATTATTTTCCCATCGAGAAGCGCGGGAAAGTGATGGCGCTTTTCTACGTCGCGATCCCGGTCGGGAGCGCGCTCGGCTACGTCATCGGCGGGCAGATGAATGCGTGGCTCGGCTGGCGCTCGGCATTTTATGTCGTCGTGCTGCCCGGCCTCGTGCTCGCGGCGCTCTCGTGGCTCATGCGCGAGCCGCATCCGCATAGGCCGCGCGAGGTGAGCACCGGCACCCTGCGCGCCGACACACGCACGCTGCTGCGCATCCCCTCGTATCTGCTGAACACCGCGGCGATGACCGCGATGACCTTCGCCATCGGCGGCATCGCATTCTGGATTCCGAAATACATGTCCCAGCGCATCGCCGAGCAGCAGGGCCTCCCGACTCTCGGTGCGCTCGGCGATCTCGGCGTGATCGATCAGTTCAACAAAATCCTCTCCGAGGTGAACACCACCTTCGGCCTCATCGTCGTCGTCGCCGGCATCCTCTCCACCCTCGCGGGAAGCTGGCTCGGCGACAAATTGCGCCCGCGTTTCAGCGGCGCGTATTTCACCGTCTCCGGCATCGCCATCCTCCTCGCATTCCCCTGCACGCTCGCGATGCTGAAGCTCCCCTTCCCCTACGCCTGGATCGCCGTCTTCGGCTCGGTGTTCTTCCTCTTTTTCAACACCGGCCCCGCAAACACCGCGCTCGCGAACGTGACCTCCCCCGCGATGCGCTCGACTGCGTTTGCGATCAATATTTTTCTCATCCACGCATTCGGCGACGCGCTCTCACCGCCGCTCATCGGCTGGGTGAAAGGCCGCACCTCGTGGGACACCGCGTTCAGCCTGGTGTCGCTCATGATGGTGCTGGCGAGCGCGCTGTGGTTCATCGCCGCGCGCTACCTCGGCAAGGACACCGAGGCGGTGGAGAAAATCGAAGCCTTGCGCGACGCCGAAGAGGCGAAAACAACTTAGGAACAGGCATCTTGCCGCCGCGCCGGTGCGGTTCGACGAGCCGATTTGCCCTGAAACGTTCGGCTCGATTCCGAAATCGAAGCCCGTCACCTTTTGCACCCTCGACCTTATGAAACCACTGCTTCTCCCCGCGTTCATCCTCCTCGCCGCACTCGCCTCGGCGAAAGATCCCGTGCCGCCGGCAAAATCATCCGACGTCTCAAAACTCGACCCGGCGATGGGCGTAAACAAACCGGCGGATGAAAATCTCGACTGGCATGACGTGACGAAATGGGGCGTCGAAGGCCGCGAATTTCCAGACATGGAGCGCTCCAGCTATTTCGACCGCCTGCCAAAGGAGGCCGAAGGCAAGGTGACACCCGCAGTCTGGAATCTGAGCAGGGACAGCGCCGGAATGATGGTGCGTTTCAAGGCCGACGCCCCGTCAATCCACGTTCGCTACAAGCTGGTGAAGGCCACCCTCGGAATGCCGCACATGCCAGCAACCGGCGTGAGCGGCGTGGATCTCTACGCCCGCGATGCGAGCGGAAAATGGAAGTGGGTGCAGGTGACGAAGCCCGCCGCACAGACCGTGAGCGCGCAGATCATCAGCGGCCTCGCACCCGGCGAACGCGAATACGCCGCCTACCTCCCGCTCTACAACGGGATCGAGTCCCTCGAGATCGGCGTGCCCAGGGACGCAAAGTTCCAAGGTCTTCCACCGCGCAAAAAGCCGATCGTTTTCTACGGCACCTCGATCACACACGGCGCATGCGCGTCGCGCCCCGGAATGGTTCATACCGCAATCCTCGGCCGCAGGTTCGACATGCCAGTGGTGAATCTCGGCTTCTCCGGCAATGGCCGCATGGATGCCGCTGTCGGTGATTTCCTCACGCAGATTGACGCCTCCGCATACGTGATCGACTGCCTGCCAAACATGGGCCCCGCAGACGTGAGGACGAAATGTGCCCCACTCGTGCGCCAGCTTCGCGCGGCGAAAAGGGACACGCCGATCGTTCTCGTGGAGGATCGCCGCTACACGAACTCATGGATCACGCCCGCGAAGGCGAAATTCCACGACGACAATCACGCCGCACTCCGCGAAAGCTACGAGACGCTGAAAAAGGAAGGCGTCGCGAAGCTCTACTACATCGCGGGCGATGCGCTGCTCGGAGACGACGCCGATGGAGCGACGGATGGATCACACCCGAACGACCTCGGCTTCATGCGCCAGGCCGATGCGATGGAGCCCGTGCTTCGCGAGGCGCTTGGCAGGAAGTAGTCCGCAGTTTTTCAGCTCACTTCAGGTGCTCGCGAAACCACGCGTCCACCGCATCGACACACTGCCCGGACCACGCGGGCTGCATCCAGCATCCATGCTTCGCGTCTTTCAGCACGACCTGCTTCGTCGCCACGCCGAGTGATTTCAGCTTCTCCATGCCCGCCGCGTCGCGATCGGGATTGTCGAGATCGCCTGTGAGGAAAAGAATCGGTCCGGTTGCTTTCGTGAAGTGAGTGATGGGCGACGCCTCTTTGTAGATCTCCGGCGCGTCGTCGTAGAGCTTGGCGAACCACTGGAAGCTCCCGCTCTTCTCCTTCGCCGCGCGCAGGCCCACGACGAACTTCTCAGCCGTGAGATCCGTCGGTCCCGCCATGATGCAAGTCGCCTGCACCGCGGAGGACACGTCCTTCAGGTCGTCTGTGAGAAAATTCCCGTGTGTTGGCGCAGCCGCGAGCAAACCCACGAGATGCCCTCCCGCACTGCCGCCCCACGCCCCGATGCGATGCGGATCGAGGCCGAAGCGCGCCGCATTCGCGCGCACCCAGCGAACCGCGAGGCTGCAGTCGCGCACGCCGGCCGGGTACTTTGCCGCGGGCGCGAGCCGGTATTCGATGTTTGCGACGACGTAGCCTTTCTCTGCGAGCGCGATGGCGAGCGGGCGGAACTTCTCCTTGTTGCCACCAGTCCATCCGCCGCCGTGGACGAGCACGCACGCGGGCAGATTTTCGCCGCCCGCCTTCGGGCGATAGACATCGAGTTTCAGTTCCTGCTCAGACGTTTTTCCATACCTGATGTCCAGTTCCGCCTTCACGGAATCCGGCGACTCCGCGGAGAGCGGTGCAGCCTTCGCGGCCTTGGTAGCGGTCTGCGCAAAGACGGTGGCGCCAAGTGCGAGGATGACTGCGATGACTGCGGAGCGGTTCATGGATTGATCGGATTACTTGGTGGCTTTCGGATTCTGACGCGCAGCCGATTGCGGCGGATGCGGTCGCGGCTGCGCATCCATTTCATCGAAGGCTTTCTTCAGCCGCGCGACCACATCCGCGTGCTGCGCGGCCACATCGTGCTGCTCAGCAGGATCAGCGATGAGATCGAAAAGTTGCATCGGCGCAGGCCCATCGCCGGTCAGGACTCCGGGGAGTTGGTCCGGCGTGGCTTGCTCGTAAGGCGCGAGAATCGTCACACCGTCCGGCGCGCGCGGATCGGTGCGGTGGTCGCCGGGCTTGTAGCTCGCGGCGAGGCCGAGGCCGGGCTTGAGGACGTGCAGCTTCCAGCGCGCGTCGCGCACGGTGGCGAGCTTCGCCGCCTGCTGCCCGAAGATCACATCGTGCGGACTCGGAGCATCGCTCACGAACACCGGCATCAGGTCGCGCCCGTCGAGCACGAGATCGTTCGGCGGCGCGACATGGGCGACGGCGAGGGCGGTCGCGAACAAATCCATCATCACCACCGGCTGTGCGCTCACGTGGCCAGCGGAAATCCTCCCCGGCCAGCGTGCGATGCACGGCACGCGGTAGCCGCCCTCGTAGCTGCTGCTTTTCATCCCGCGCAGCCCTCCCGTGCTGCCGCCGAATGTCGCGCCATTGTCGCTCGTGAAAACGACGAGTGTATTTTCATCGAGCCCGAGCGCCTTCAACTTCGCGAGCACTTCGCCGACGCTCCAGTCGAGTTCCTCCACCGCGTCTCCGTAAAGTCCCGCGGCGCTCTTCTTGTAGAATTTCTCGGATGCCGCGAGCGGCTTGTGGGGCATCGCCTGTGCGAAGTAGAGAAAGAATGGGCGCGCCTTGTTCCGCTCGATAAAATCGAGCGCGCGAGCCGTGTATCGTTGCGTGAGCGTCGCCTGGACGACGGGATATTCCACACGCCGATCGGCTTCGAGCACCTGCACCGGCCGCATGTCGTTCGAATACGGGATGCCAAAATATTCATCGAAGCCTCGGTGCGTCGGCAGCCACTCCGGCTTCGCGTGGCCGAGGTGCCACTTGCCGATCATGCCCGTCGCATAGCCAGCCTGCTTGAGCAACTGCGCGAGTGTGATTTCACTTTCCGGGAGATGCAATCCGTCCGCATCCACGCCGCCGTCGGGCGCGGGATTGGAAGTCATCCCGCAACGGAATGGATACCGCCCCGTGAGCAGCGAGGCGCGAGTCGGTGCGCAGTATGACATCGGGCAATTGAAATGCGTGAGCTTCGCGCCCTCCGCCGCCATTCGGCCGAGGTGCGGCGTCTTGATTTTTGCATTTCCGTAACACGCGAGATCCCCGTAGCCGAGATCGTCGGCAAGAATGATCACGATGTTCGGCCCAGCCACACCCGCAGTGTGACAGAGGTGCGTGAGGACCAGCGCAGCGAAGACTGCCAGGATGCGTTTCATGGCTGTGAGGATGATCAGGAGCCTACTTCGCAGGAGGTTGCTGACGCTTCCTCGCGCCGGGGCCGGGGCCTTCGCCGCCGGCGTCGGTGAAAGGCGGCTGCTCAAAGCGCGGGGGATTTTCGACCACTCGCGGATCCTGCGCGCGGGTGAGTTCATCCATCATGCGCTTGGCGAGCTGAGCCTTCACTTTCGCGAGGTCGGTATTGCCCGCGAGATTGTTCATCTGGTCGGGGTCTTTGCGGATGTCGTAAAGCTCCTCCGTCACGCGCTTCCCGAAAGCCATCTCGTAAAACGAGCGCCACTGCGGATCCTTGCGGTGCTCGATGAGCCACGCCTTCGTCGGACTCGCGTCCATGTCGGCAAAGGCGATGTGCGTGTTGTGCTCCAGTTCGTCGGCGGCGGGCGTGCTGTCATTCGTCACCGCGCCGGGCGAACCGAGCGGCCAGCGATCGGGCTCGAAGTTGCGGATGTAAACGTAGTCCGGCGTGTGAATGGAGCGCATCGGGTAAGGCAGATTGCCGGGGCGCGCGACGTTCACATGGCGCTCGCGGCCGGTGATCACCCAGTCGCGCGTCGCATCGAGCACGCCGCTCTTTTCCGATTTCAAAAGCGGCAGCAGCGAGCGGCCGTAGAGATTCTCTGGCGGCTTCACGCCTGCGATTTCCATGAAAGTCGGCGCGAGATCCGGCAGCCGCACGAAGTCCTCCACCACGCGTCCTCCCTTCCCTCCCGGCACGCGCATGACCATCGGAACGCGCACGCCCATGTCGTACAGATTGCACTTTCCCTCCGGCACGCCCGGCATCCCGTGATCGCCGCTGAGCACGATGAGCGTGCGATCCGCCTCGCCCGTTTCCTCGAGCCTCTTCAGCAGCACGCCGACGAATGCATCCACCGCCTGACACTCACCGAGATAGTCCGCGCAGTCCTCGCGAATCTCAGGCACGTCGGGCAGAAACGCGGGCAGCTTACCCTTCAGCAAATCGGGCTCGATGCCCCAGAGCAGCTTGCCCGAGCCTTTCACCCACATGCGATGGGTCGTCGTGGGGCCGAAAAAATAATGCCACGGCTTGCCCTTCTCGCGCGCCGCGAGGAAGTCGTCGAAATTCCCGCGCACCTGGTCGAGCACCTTCTGCCGCGCATCGGCCACGCTCATGCCGCCCTTCACCATCGGCACCACGTTGTTCGAGAAGTGCTGCGCGAGCGCGCCGTGCTTTTCATACGCATACTTCTGCCCGCCGAACGGCGCATCCGCAGGCGTGCCGGGACTCCACACCTTGTGGCTCTTGCCGATGCTGTATCCTGAGTCACGGATCATGAGCGGATACGTCGGGATCGAATCATCCCACACCGCGCCATTCAGGATCGCGCCGCGGTTGCAGTTGAAAAAATAGCGCCCCGTGAGCAGCGAACTCCGGCACGGCGTGCAGCTCGGCGCATTTACGAAAGCGTGCTTGAACACGATCCCCTCGCGGGCGACGCGATCCACATTCGGCGTCGTGATCACATCATTCATCGAGGGCCGCCCATCCATCCCCTTGTAGCATCCCGCATAGCGCCCCCAGTCGTCAGCGAAGACGAAGAGGATGTTCCAGCGCGGCGCATCCTCTGCGATTGCCGTCCGGATGAGCGTAGTGAAAAGGGCGAGCGCTGTGAGAAAGGAACGACGCAGTGCGGCAGCAAAAAGGGAAGGGCGCAAGGAGGGGCGGGGGTTGTTCATCATTTGGGAGGTTTGGCGAAGTGGCGCGATGGTTGGAACGTTGTCCTAAAAATGCCTCACGCAAAGAGGCAAGGCGCAAAGTGAAGACGTTCAAAGTCCATTCCTTTGCGTTCTCGCGGCTTTGCCCAACCTTCAAATCGGATCGCATCATTGCGGAAAGGAACAGCAGCTGAACGCAGAACATCCTCCACTCAGTCTCATTCTTTCTTTGCGCCCTTCGCAGGTGGAGTCCATTCGGCGGGCTTGGGATTCGCCACTTTCAGTTCGCCCTTGTCGTCGCTGCGCTGCATTTCCTTTTCCATCGCTGCGGTGAGTTCCGTGATTCGCGATGCGTGCTCCGGTCTGCCCGCGAGGTCGGTCGCCTCGTGCGGATCGGCTTGCAGATCGAAGAGCTGGGTGCGGTCCACCTGCGGGTAGCGGATCAATTTCCACCGGCCATCGGTGTAGGCGCGCTGCACGTTTCGGTAGGCGAAGAGCAGCCGGTCGCGGGCGGGCTTCGCGGGGTCGGCGAGCGTTGCGCTGAAGTCGTGGCCGTCGCTCGCGTTCGGTGATGCGACGCCGCACACTTTGCCGAGTGTGGGGAGGACGTCGAAGAGGTAGCACATCGCGTCGGTGCGTTTGTCGGCGGCGATGCCGGGGCCGGCGATAATGAGCGGGACGCGCACGCTGTCGAATTCATACAGGTTTTGCTTTCCGATCAGCCCGTGACTGCCGCGCGCCACGCCGCTGTCGGCGGCGAAGACGACGATGGTGTTTTTTGCAAAGGGCGACGCGTCGAGCGCATCGAGCACGCGGCCAATTTGCGAATCGAGATACGAGACGTAGCGCCAGTATTCGGCGATGATCGCGCGCACGGCGTCGGGCGTGCGCGGCCACGGGAGGAGCTTCTCGTCACGCACGGTCATCTCGCCATTGTCGAAGGGATGCTGCGGGAGGAAGCTCGGCGGCAGCGGGATCTTCGCCGCGTCATACGTGATCGGAAATCCCTCCGGCACAATATGCGGATCGTGCGGCGCATCGAACGGCACGTATGCAAAGAACGGCCCGCCCTTTTTCTCCGCCTGCTCATGGAGGAAGCGGATCGCCTCATCTGCGAATGCCTCGCAAGCGTGCTTCGGCGACAGCTTGGCCTCACCGACTTTGCCATCGGTCACGTCGCGCAGCTTTGCCTGCATCGGGTTCGTCATGCCGCCGGTGAACATCGAGCGCGCGATCTGGAAACTGCGTGCGAGCGACGCATCGCCGTTGTGCCACTTCCCGCTCACGAACGTCGTGTAGCCCGCCTTGCCAAATGCCTCGGGCCACGTCGCATCACGCATCAGCTTTTCATCAATGTGGAAGAGGCTGCGCCCCGAGAGCAGCATCGCGCGCGAAGGCACGCACGTCGCGCCGTTGAACCCGCCCTGCATGTGGGCGCGATTGAACGCCAGCCCGCGATGCGCGAGCCGATCAAGGTTCGGTGTTTTGATGATCGGATTCCCGAGTGCCGCAATCGTGTCCGCACGCTGATCGTCTGCGAAAATGAAAAGCACATTCGGCCTCGCCTCCGCCGCATGGAGCGAAGCGGACGGCGCGAGCAAGGCCAGCAGCGCGATCGGAATCAGGCACAGGGAAAATGGGAGACGATTCGTTTTCATGGAGTGAGAGGCTGCAGGCCAATGCCGGTGTTCGTGAAGGCTCCGGCTCAGTCCGGGATCGGTTCATTTTTCCCGACCGGCTTGCCTTCCCAATTCACCTCGCCCGTGGCGGGGTCGTAGAGGAGCACGCGTTGCGCGCTGCCGGGGACGGGCTTCCTGTTCACTTTCGGGATCCACTTTGCGAGGTCGCGCTTCACACCGGCGAATTCCGTGTGGCCGGCGAGGTTCTTCCATTCGTTCGGATCGGCGACCATGTCGTAGAGTTCCTCCGTGCCGTCGGCGTAGCGGATGTAGCGCCAGCGCTCGGTGCGGATGCCGTGGTTGTCATGATTGTGCGTGGTGATCGCGGGCCACCCGCGCGGGGCGGCGGCGTCCTTCAGCAGCGGGACGAGCGTGTGGCCTTCGAGATCGGGGCGGGCGGGGAAGCCGGCGAGTTCGAGCAGCGTGGGGAAAATGTCGAGCAGCTCGACCGGGCGGGCGCACTTGGCGTTCTTCACGATGCCCGGGCCTGCGAAGATGAGCGGGACGTGTGTGGAGCGATCCCAGAGTGAATTTTTCCCGGTGATGAGCTTCTCGCCGACGTGCCACCCGTGATCGCTCCACAGCACGATGATCGTATTTTCCGCGCGGCCCGAGGCATCGAGTGCATCGAGCACGCGGCCGACCTGCGAATCCATGAAGCTCGTCGAGGCCAGATAGGCGCGTACCAGCGGACGCCATTCGTTGCGCTCGCGCAGCGTGTGCAAGCGCGGCTCGGGGAGCTTCCAGTGCATGTACCACGAGAAGCGCGGCGTGTCGTCGCGGTCAGTCTCCAGCACGGGCGGCATCTGCAGCGTGGCATCGGGGTAAAGGTCGAACCACTTCTGCGGTGCGTAGCACGGCACGTGTGGCAGACGAAAACCCGCCGCGATGAAAAACGGCTTGTCCTTCGGCGCACCTTGCAGCGCCTCGACGGCGGCGCTCGCGATCTTGTAGTCGCCCGCGTCCTCGTCTTTCTCCGACCACGCGCCCCAGTCCATCGCGGGATGACGCGGCTCGGGCAGATTCGCAAAAGT
>JBDSAR010000185.1:0-2512 GCA_039922035.1 Chthoniobacteraceae bacterium | reverse complement strand
GCAGCGCATGATGCGCGAGGGCGGTGATACCGTCGAGTCGCGGCTCACGCATGGATTCCGCCTGCTGCTCGCCCGCCGGCCAAAGGCCGCCGAATTGTCAGTGCTCCGCGCCGCCTACGAGCGGGTGCGGTCGGATTTTGAAAAGGACGGCAAGGCTGCTACGGAACTCCTCGCCGTCGGCGAAGCCGCGGCGGATGCGAAATTGCATCCAACGGAACTTGCCGCGTTCAGCGCCGTCGCCGGCACGCTGCTGAATCTCGATGAAGTCATCACGAAAGAATGACGCGTATGAATGCTGAAACCTTTCACGCAGAAGTTTCCCGGCGGCAATTCCTCGGCCGCACGAGCGCCGGCATCGGGGCCGCCGCACTCGCATCGCTGCTGAACCCCCGGCTGTTTGCCACGACGCAGATGCCGCATTTCCCGGCACGGGCAAAGCGCGTGATCTGGCTCACGCAGGCGGGCGCGCCGTCGCAGTTGGATTTGTTCGACCACAAGCCGGGCCTCGCGCCGCAGTTCGACAAGGATCTGCCTGACTCGATCCGGGGCGGGCAGCGGCTCACCGGCATGACCGCCGGGCAGAAGCGTTTTCCAGTCGCGCCGTCGGTCTTCAAATTCCAGCAGCACGGGCGGTCGGGTCTGTGGCTGAGTGAACTGCTGCCGCACACGGCGAAATTTGCGGACGAGATTTGCGTCATCCGCTCGCTTCACACCGAGGCCATCAATCACGACCCCGCGATGACGCTGCTTCAGACCGGGCACCAGATTTCCGGACGTCCCGCGTTTGGTTCCTGGGTGTCTTACGGGCTCGGTTCGGAAAATGCCGATCTGCCCGCGTTCGTGGCGATGATTTCCCGACCGAGCGGACCGACCAACGCGCAGCCGCTGCACGAGCGCATGTGGGGCTCCGGCTTCCTGCCTTCCCGCTATCAGGGCGTGCGCTTCAGTTCGGGAAAAGATCCGGTGCTTTTCCTCTCGAACCCGCCCGGAATCACGACGGACCGCCGCCGCGCCATGATCGATGATGTCGCTGCGCTGAACCGCCTGCACTTTGCCGAATATCAGGACCCGGAGACACAGGCGCGCATTGATCAGTATGAGATGGCGTTCCGCATGCAGGCCGCCGTGCCGGACCTCGCGGATCTGTCAAAGGAGCCCGAGGGAATTTTCGAACGCTACGGCCCGGAATCGAAAAAACCCGGCACCTACGCGGCGAACTGCATCCTCGCGCGCCGTCTTGCCGAGTGCGGCGTCCGCTTCATCCAGCTCTATCATCGCGGCTGGGATCAGCATAACAACCTGCCCGGCGGAATCCGGAGCCAGTGCCACGACACCGACCAGCCCACCGCCGCACTCATGGGCGAGCTGAAGGAGCGCGGCATGCTCGATGACACGCTCGTGATCTGGGGCGGCGAGTTTGGCCGCACGGTGTATTCGCAGGGCACGCTCACGCAGGACAACTACGGCCGCGATCATCATCCGCGCTGCTACAGCATCTGGATGGCGGGTGCGGGAGTGAAAGGCGGCCACGTCCACGGGGAGACCGATGATTTCAGCTACAACATCGTGAAAGATCCGGTGCACATCCACGATCTCAACGCCACTGCGCTGCACCTGCTCGGCATCGAGCACACCAGGCTCACCTACCGTTTCCAAGGCCGCGATTACCGCCTCACCGATGTGCATGGCGACGTGGTGAAAGGCGTGCTCGCGTGATTTGCATCCGAATGAAAACGAGACGAAACCAATAGATAACGCCCCATGCACCACTCGCGCCTCTGCTCCCGCCGCCATTTTTTGAAAGCGAACGCCTTCGGCCTCGGCTCGCTCGCGCTCGCGACGCTGCTGCGCGATGACGGGTTGCTCGGTGCGCCGGTGAAGCCGCACGCGATGGGCGATGGAGCGCCACGATACGATCTGCTGCCGAAGGCGCCGCACTTTGAGCCGACGGCGCGAGCGATGATCTCCCTCTTCATGATGGGCGGGCCTTCGCAGATGGATCTCTTCGATCCAAAGCCGATGCTCACGAAATACGACGGGCAGAAATTTCCGGGTGAGATCAAATACGACAATCTCGCGCAGGCTTCAGCGAAGGTGTTCGGCTCGCCGTTCAAATTCTCCAGGCACGGGCAGTGCGGGATGGAGCTGAGCGAATTGCTCCCCTGCCTCGGCGAAGTCGCGGACGAAATCACGCTCATCCGCTCGATGCACTCGGGCGTGAGCAATCACGCGCAGGGACTCTACGCGATGAACAATGGGCGCGTGACCGCAGGCCGGCCCGCGCTCGGCTCGTGGCTGAGCTACGGTCTCGGCAGCGAGACGCAGGAACTGCCCGCCTACATGGTGCTCGCGCATCCCGGCGGGCTGCCGACTTTCACGGGCGAGCACTTCACGAACGGCTGGCTGCCTTCGCTCTACCAGGGCACGCTCATCCGCGCGACGGAGCCGCACATTCTGAATCTCGATCCGCCCGCCGATCTCGCCGGCGCTCCGCAAAGGAGGCAGCTCGATT
>JBDSAR010000184.1:0-7395 GCA_039922035.1 Chthoniobacteraceae bacterium | reverse complement strand
TCGGCGGCGGTCATTTTGAAATGCCGTCCGAGGCAGTGCTCGATGAAGTAGTCCTGCTCCCATTCGTAGAGCGCGGCGTCGAAGGGCGGCTGGAGCGGCGGGCGGTCGCTGGCGAGGTGCGCCTGCGTGTGCAGGTGGGCGAGCTGCGCGAGGGTGAGTTCGTAGAGGCGGCGGCGCTCGGGCCACGGGGCGGTGCGGAAGGAGAAGAGGTCGTCGCTGCCCACGTCCTCCATGACCATGACGCCCTCGGCGGGGTCGTGGAGGAAAATCTCGGGCACGCGGACGCCGACGCGGGTGAGGAAGTTCGCGATGTCGGCGTAGCCGGCGTTGTCGGCGCGATCGAGGGAGTAGCGGATGAGGATGCACGAGCTGTCGCCGGTGCGGATGCGCCAGAACTTGCGGCCGGAGCCGCCCTTCTCGATGGGCTCGACGGTGGTGGACATTGCCGCGGAGTGTGAACCGTTATCCGGCGGCAAAGTCCATGTCCGTGTGCGTGCCGCAGGCGGTCGCGCCGTCGGCGACGATGCAGCGGGTGAGGTGCGAGCCGGAGGCGACGGTGGCATTTTGCCAGACAATGCAGTCGTGCAGCGTGACCCGCGCACCGAGTTCCGCGCCGGGGGCGATCATGGTGGCGCCGGTGATTTTCGCGTCGTGCGGGATGCCCGCATAGGGCGAAATCCACGGGACATCATCGAACGTGCGCGCGGCGAGGGCGGCGTGGACGGCGAGGTATTCCGCGCGGCAGCCGAGGTCCCACCAATTGCCTTCGTCGAGCACGATGCCGCCGAGCTTGGCGCCCGCGCGGATCATGTGGTGGAAGATGGGGACGACGGAGAGCTTCTGCCCGGCGGGGATGCGCGCGATGAAATCCGGCTCGACGATGTAGATGCCGGTGAAGAGGTGCCGCGGCTCGATCTCCGGTTGCAGCGTCCGGCGAAGGTCGAGGATGCGCCCGCTCGCGGCGTCGAATGCGACGTTCGTATTGCCGCCGTGCGAGCGGAGGATGAGCGTGACTTCGTTGCCCGTGGCGCGGTGCGCTTCGAGCGCCGGGGCGAGCGGGAGGTCGCTGAGGATGTCGCCATTATAGACGATGAACGGGCCGTCGCTGAGGTGCGCACGGGCGTGCCAGATGCCGCCGGCGGTTTCTAGCACCTCGGGCGATTCGTGGACGAAGGTGATCGGCCTGCCGCGCCATTTTTTATCCGGGAAAAACTCCGCGTAACGCTCGGCGCACCAGTGGGTATTCACGACAAAGCGCTCGATGCCCGCGGCAATGAGGTGGTCGAAGGCATGCGTGATGAGCGGTCGGTTTGCGACCGGGATGAGCGGTTTCGGCCGGCGGTTCGTGAGCGGCCGGAGCCGTGTGCCGAGGCCGGCTCCGAGGACAAATGCTGTGCGCGATGCGCTGTTCACCGGTTCACGATGGCGGGACGGGGGCTGGTTGCCAAATGCGGAATCCTTGGCGCCAGGCGTTTTTCGGCGGATGTTGGCTTGAGCAATTTTGGGTAGGTTCAGAGCAAAAAACGCCTCCTAATTTCCCCGTCATTCACCGCTTTCCTTCACCGAGAACATGACCCCTTCGATTTCCAAATCCGCCACTTCCGTCGCCGCATCGCTCGGCCTGAGCGCCGCTGCATTTTTCGGCCTGAGCCTTGCCGCATTTGCGCAGGCTCCGGCGAAGATCACTTACGCCGACCAGATCTCGCCGATTTTCCGCAACGCCTGCACGAACTGCCACAATCCCGACAAGAAAAAGGCGGGCCTGGATCTCACCACTTATCAGGCGACCATCGCGGGCAGTGAAAATGGCCCCGTACTCAAGCCCGGCAATGCCGACGGCAGTCTGATTTACAAAGTCTGCACCGCCGGCGGCGACCCGAAGATGCCGCCGAAGGGCGACTCACTCACCGATGCCGAGATGGCGCTGCTGAAGGGCTGGATCGCGGGCTTTGCGCTGGAGAATGCGAACAGCAAGCCGGCGCAGGTGGCGGCGAACAAAGTGGATGTCGCAGTCGTGTCGCTCGCCAAGCCGGACGGCCCGCCGCCGATGCCGGGCGACATGCCGCTGGAGCCGTTTGTGAAGTCGCGCGCGAACAACGCGATCATCGCAATGGCCGCGAGCCCGTGGGCACCGCTCGTGGCGATCGGCGGGCAGAGGCAGGTGCTGCTTTACAACACGGAGACGCTCGACCGCGTCGGCGTCCTCGCATTCCCTGAGGGCTACGCGAACGTGCTGCGCTTTTCGAAGAACGCGAAGCTGCTCATCGCGGGGGGCGGGCTCGGCGGAAAAATCGGCAAGGTCGTGATGTGGGACGTGGCGACGGGCGAGCGCATCGGTGTCGTCGGCAACGAGGCGGACGCGGTGCTCGCGGCGGACATCAGCCCGGATCAGCAGTTCGTCGCGCTGGGCGGACCGAACAAGCAGGTGAAGATTTTCAGCACGAAGGATGGCAAACAGACGGGGCTGATCAAAAAACACACCGACTGGGTGACGGCGATCGCGTACAGCCCGGATGGCAAATTTCTCGCGACCGCGGATCGCAATGGCGGCGTGGAAGTATGGGAGTCCGGGGCGGACCCGAAGCCGTTCAACACGCTCGCCGGCCACAAGGTCGCGTGCACCGCGCTGGCCTTCATGCCCGGCGTGCTCGCGAGCGCAAGTGAGGATGGAAAGATCGCGCTTTGGAATGTGAAAGAAGGCACCGAAATCCGAAGCTGGGCGGCGCACGCGGGCGGCGTGCTGTGGTTGGATTTCACGCCGGATGGCCGCATCGTGAGCTGCGGGCGCGACAAGATCGCGAAGGTGTGGGACGCGACGGGAAAACAGATCATCGCCACGGAGGCGTTCGCCGATCTCGCGCTGCGCTGCACGCTGAACAGCGACCGCGTCATCGCCGCCGACTGGACGGGCGACGTCCGAGTGTACGCGATCAATGGCAAGAAGCTCGGCACGCTGAGCGCGAATCCCGGCGGTATCGCCGAGCAGCTCGTGCAGGCGGAGAAAACGCTCACCGAAACGCAGGGGGCATTGCCCGGGCTGCAAAAAGCGATCACCGATGCCGAGGCCCGCGTAAAAGCGGAGAAGGAAGCCGCCGTGGCGAAACGGAAAACCGATCTCGCTGCAGCCGAGCTGCGCAAGGCGGCAGCCGTGCAGGCGCTCGAAGTCGCGAAGGCCGCGCCGGGGAATGCGGAAAAAGCATCCGAAGCGCTGAAGGCACAGGTCGCAAAATTGCAGGACGCGCTGGGTGCCGCGCGCAAGAGTGCGACGGAGATCGAAACCGCCGCGGCGTCGCGTGTGCGCGCAAACGCCGAGGCTGCGGCTGGGAAGGCGCAGGCTGCACTCGACGGTGTGAAAGTTGATCTCGCGAAGCGCACCGAGGCGCGTGCGAAGCTCACCGCGGGCACGCCGGAATTTGCGAAGGCGGAGCAGCACGTGAAGGAACTTGAGCCGCAGATTGCGAAGGCCGAGAAGGCGCTCGCCGATGCGAAGCGCGCCGTGGAGGCCGCGCCGGTTCCGCCGGGCCGCGACAAGGTGGAAGCCGCGAAGGCCGCCATCGCCGCCGCGCAGAAGACGATCGAGGATGCACGTGCGCAGCATCAGAAAGCGCTGACTGCGCTCGGCAACGCGAAGACCGCCGCACCGAAACAGATCGCCGATGCGCAGAAAGCCGCGGACACGATTGCCGCCGAAATTGCGAAGCTCCAGCCTGGTCAGTATGTCCCGCCGGCGGACGCCGTCGCGAAAGTCGCAGCACAGCAGAAGACGCTCGAAGCGCTGAACGCGCAGGTCGAGCAGCTCCGCGCTGCGCGCGCGAAACTCAAAGAGGGCACGCCGGAATTTGTGAAGGCCAGCGAGCCGATCGTGGCAAAAAAGGCCGAGGCGACGAAGGCGGAGGCGGATCTTGCCGGAGCCAAGGCCGCGCTCACGACGCCGCAGCCGAGCGAGGCGGAGAAGGCCGTTGTCGCCGCGAAGACTGCGTTCGACGAGGCGAACGCGCGCATCGCGGCTTCGCAGAGTGGCGTCGCACGCTGGAGGCGTGCGCAACTTTACCAGACCGTCTTCAACGCGAAACAGGCCGTCGTGGAAAAACAGGCGCGGCACGAAGACCTCGTGGCCACGGCGAAGGATGCGTTCCGGCAGGTCGAGATGGCGAAGCAGAGCATCGCAAATGCGGAGAAAATGGCCGCCGATGCGCCGAAGCTCATCGCCGCGAAAGATGCGGAATTTCAAAAGGTAAAGCAGGCCGCCGATGCCGCTGCCGCCGAACTCGCGAAGGCCGAAAAGGCGGTCGCGGATGCGAAGGCGAAGCCGCCGGAGGGCAAGCTGGCCGAGGAGATCAAGATCATCGCCGCCGAGGTGGATGCTGCGCAGAAAAAATTCAACGAGCTGAATGCGAAAAAGGCGGCACTGAAAGTGGAGCGCGACAAGGCCACGCGTGGCACGCCGGAATTTGTCAAAGCGGACGCTCCTTACCAAGCCATCAAGCCCGAGCTCGACAAGGCGCAGAAGGCGCTCAACGACGCGACGGCGAAGCAGACTGCGAAGCCGGGCGAAAGCCCTGTGCCGGCTGAACTGACCGAGGCCGTGAAGAAGGCCGAACTCGATGCGAAACTCGCTTCCAAGAAAGTGCCAGCGGCCGAAAAGGCGGTCGCCGCGGTGAAGAAGGAAATCGAGGACGCGAAGAAGCAGGCTGCCGAACTGAAGGGGCGCGTCGCCCAGATGGAAAAGGACGGCGCGAAAACGAAGGCTGCCGCGGAGCAAGCCGCAATCGCCAGTGCGAAGGAACTCGAGGGCGCGAAGGCTGCGGCGGAAAAACTGCGCGCGCAATATGAGGCGGGCAAGAAGGCCGCGGCGGCTCCCGCGCTATCCAAAAACTGACGCGGGTGGCAGATCGTGGAGCGCTGGCGTTCTGGCCGGCCTCTTTCCGAGTTCCCAGTTCCGTACAGGCTCTCGGAAGTCTCGCGACCTCACATCAAATCACGTTGCCAAGCATCCGGCTGGGTTTTGCGGCCGCTGCCGCAAAATGCCGGCGGGGACGCCAGCGCTCCAGGTTTCACGCCACTGCGCTGAACTGCTGCGGCACCCGCGCGGGCAGCAATATCTGGAAAGTCGTCCCGGCCTTGCTGCTGCGGTGCCGGAGTGTGCCGCCGAACTGCTGTGTGCAGCCGAGGGCGACCGCGAGGCCGAGTCCCGCGGCCTGGTTCTGCTTTTTCGTGGAGTAGAACGGCTCGTAAATCCGCAATGCCTCCGCTGTGCGGATGCCGGAGCCGTCGTCGCTGATCTCGATTTTCAGCCACTTGCCATCATGCGTATCCACGCCGCCGAAAAGCTCCGGTTGGTCTGCGCCTATCTCCGCGCACACACGGATGGTGACACTCGAATGCGCGGCCTCGAAGGCGTTGCGCACCAGTTCGACGATGGCGAGCTTCATGCGCGAAGTGTCCACGCATATCACCGGCAGGCCTTCGGGGCACTCGAGGGTGAACTGGATTTTCGGTACCTGCAGGCGATCGAGGGTCGGCGCGAGCTGGCGGAAAAAATCGGCGGGATCCATTTGCCGCGCATTGATGCTGGCGGGGCGGCTGATGGCGTTGATGCGCTCCATCAGGTCTGTCGCGTCGCGCGCGCCATCGCGGATGCGCTCGAGGCCTTCCTTCATCACCGGATTGAGCTTTCGTTCGTCCATTAGGAGCCCGAGGTAGCCGTGGAAGAGCGAAAGAATGTTGTTCATTCGGTGGGCCAGGCCGCGCACCAATTGGTCCTGAAATTCGGTGAAAACTAATTGCATCGTCGTTGTGCTTTCAGTCGTTGGTAGCAGCACGTGTGCGCGCTTCCGTCCTCCCGCACTTAAACGTGCCAGATGAGGAATTATTCCGTGGCTGGCACGGAGGATGTCGTTTGTGAAGTGACCTCGCCGGCCCTCATCGTACGGAGATTCCCGTCCGCAAGGCGGAGCAGCAGGTTGCCCTCCGGGTTGAGGCCTTCGGCGTGGCCTTCGAAGAAAGTGTCTGCAGCGTCGAGGCGGATCCATTTTCCGAGGATGGAGCTGCGACGTGCGGCTTCGGCGAGGAGGGAGTCAAATGCGGTGTCCAAATCCGGGAGGCGGGCGGCGAGTTCGGCGACGATCATGGCGGCGAGCGCGCTGCGGTCCAGTGTGCGGCCTGAGATCTGCCGGAGTGAGGCGGCGCGGTCGGCGAGTTCGGGCGGCATTGCCTCGTGGTTCACGTTCAGCCCGATGCCGACGATGGCGAACATGCCGCCCGTGGTGTCGCTGGAGCATTCGGTGAGGATGCCGCCGACCTTTTTCCCGCCGATGAGCACGTCGTTCGGCCATTTCACCTGCGCAGTGAGTCCCGTCGCACGCTCGACGGCGGCGGCCACGCAGACGCCCGCCCAAGTCGTGAGCCGCACCCATTTTGCCAGCGCGAATGCGGGCCGCAGCAGCATGGAAAACCACAGCCCGGCGTGCGGCGCGGAATCCCAGCGGCGACCGAAGCGCCCGCGGCCCGCGGTCTGCCGTTCGGCGAAGACGGCGAGCCCGCCTGCGTGGCCTTCGCGGCCGAGGCGCGCCGCGACGTCGTTCGTGGAGGAGGTTTCCTCAAAGGTAAGAATCTCGCGTGCGAGTTCGCAGTCGCCGAGGCGCGCGTGCAGGTCGTCGGCGATGAGGCGGTCCGGCGAGGCGAGCAGGCGGCAGCCGAGGCCGGGCTTTTCCTCGATGTCGAAGCCTGCGTCGCGGAGCCGCGCGAGCGAAGCGGTGACCTGCTCGCGCGGCACGCCGAGGGCGTCGGCGAAATCGCCGGGGAGCAGATGCACGGCGGCGGCGCGGAGTTCGACGAGGAGCCGGGCGTCGAGCGACAGCGCGCTCATGCCTCGGTGAGTTCGAGGGAAAAATCCACGGCGGGCGCGGAGTGCGTGAGCGCGCCGACGCTGATGAAATCCACGCCGGTCGCCGCGATGCCGTTCACGGTCGCCAGCGTCACGCCGCCGCTGGCTTCGAGCAGCACGCTTGGTTTTGCCGCGCCGCGAAGTTTCACGGCCTCGGCGAGCTGCGCGGCGGTCATGTTGTCGAGCAGGATGACATCCACGCCGTCGAGCGTGAGAAAGTCGCGAACCTGATCAATTCGATCGGCCTCGATCTCCACGCGCACGCCGGGATGCTCCGCGCGGAAACGGCGCACATTTTCCTGGAGCTGCGCGAGCGTCGTGCCGGCGGCGAGGTGATTGTCCTTCACCATCACCATGTCGAAAAGCCCGATGCGATGATTCGTGCCACCGCCTGCGACGACGGCGGCTTTTTCCAGCGCGCGCAGGCCAGGTGTGGTCTTGCGCGTGTCGAGGATGCGCGCGCGGTGCGGCTTCACGGCCTCGACAAAAGCGCGCGTGAGCGTGGCCAC
>JBDSAR010000183.1:0-8418 GCA_039922035.1 Chthoniobacteraceae bacterium | reverse complement strand
CGGGGGATGTATCCGAACCTCGGCGAAATTGTGGAGGAGTTTCAGGACGTCGCGAAGCTGTCGCCGGGGACATACGCGGAATTTGGCGACGACAAGAAGGAGCAGCTCGTGCGCGCGGAAAAAAACGTCGCGCTCTTTTTCAACAACCATGTGATCGCGGCGGAGATGAAGGACAGGCAGCACATCGGCGCGGTGGTCGCGCTCGATGTGCGGACGGGGGCAAAGCGGCGCTTTGCCGGGCGGCTTTTTTGCGACGCGACGGGGCACGCGACCATCGGCACGCTCGCGGGCGCGGACCACACGATCCGCGAGGCGGAGCATCTCGGCATGTCGAACATGTGGCGGTGGAAGGACGCAGGCACGCCGGCCACTTTCCCCGAGACGCCGTGGGCGCTGCCTCTGGACATGGATGACTTCCCGTATCCGCAGCGGTTCCATGCGCAGTGGTTTTGGGAGAGTGGCTTCAACAAGCATCCGATCCTCGGGCTGGAGGACATGCGTGACTGGAATTTCCGCGCGATCTACGGCGCGTTCAACGCGATGAAAAACAAGGGCGGCAAGGGCGAACATGCGAACGCGAAACTCGAATGGGTCGCCTACATCGGCGGTCCGCGCGAGAGCCGGCAATTGCTCGGCGATGTCGTGCTCACGCAGGAGGACATCGTGGAGAAAAAGGAGTTTCCTGACGCGACGGTGCCGACGACATGGGACATCGATCTCCATTATCCGAAGGAGCAGTTCGCGAAAGGCGTGGCGCAGGACGACCCATTCATCTCGAAGGCCGTCTTCGGAAAAGGCGTGGACCGCAATCACGGCTACCCGGTGCCGTACCGCTGCTTCTATTCGCGGAACATCGAGAATCTTTTCATGGCCGGCCGCGATGTGAGCGTGACGCATGAGGCACTCGGCACCGTGCGCGTGATGAAGACCGGTGGCATGATCGGCGAAGTCGTCGGCAAGGCCGCGAGCCTGTGCATCAAAATGGACGTGATGCCGCGGGCGATCTACGAGCGTTATTTTCCCGAACTGCAGGAGCTGATGAATCTGCCCGGTGCCGCGCGACGCGCGACGGTGAGCGAGACTCCGAAACTGCCCGATGGCTACGTCCCTCCACCGATCGTCGGCGACAAGCACGACGCGCCTGCGGGCATCCCCGTGAAGTCGCTGCCCGGCCTCGCGCTCGACGACAATCAGGCGAAGCTCACCGGCAAATGGGCCGGGGGCCACGGCCTGCCTGGCTTTTACGGCGATGGCTACCGCTTTCGCGGCCCGAAGGAATCCGGCGATGCGCGCTATGCGTTCACGATTGAAAAGGCGGGCATCTACGAAGTCCGCCTCAGCTACAGCCCGCACGAAAACCGCGCGAGCAATGCGCCCGTGACGATCGAATCCGCCGAAGGTCGCAAGACCGTGACCGTCAACGAGCGCATCGCCGCGCCGCTGGAGAAGGGCTTTGTGAGCCTCGGAAAATTTCAATTTGCACCCGGCAAGCCCGCAGTTGTGATTGTGGGCGACGGTCCTGCCGATGGGAATGTCGCCATTGACGTCGTGCAACTTCTGCCCGCCGAGTAAAACCGCTGCGCCTCCGATGAAAACGCTGATTCTCCTTTTCGCCCTCACAGCCCTCGCGTTCGCCATGCCGCCGATCCGGATCACGAACCGGGAATTCCCCGACGGCTCGGGCAGTTCGCGAGAGTTGGATCCGGCGAAGCGTCAGTCCACCG
The DNA here is from genome assembly GCA_039922035.1 of Chthoniobacteraceae bacterium. Taxonomy (GTDB): domain Bacteria; phylum Verrucomicrobiota; class Verrucomicrobiia; order Chthoniobacterales; family Chthoniobacteraceae; genus SXWH01. The sequence goes on along the minus strand of JBDSAR010000183.1, from coordinate 6,694 downwards.
AGAGCTTTTATGACTCCAGTCGCAGGCTCACGCACAAGATCGTATGCAAGTTGGATGAGCGCCTCGCGCCGGTATCCGCCATCGCATATAATGCGAAGGGCGTCGTGTATCAGAAGAGCACCTACAAACTCGACGGCGAGGATCGCATCATCCAGGAGGTCATTTACGACGCAAAAGACAATCTTCTCGGCACCAAGAACTACAATTACAGCGTTCGCAACGGCAGTTCCGTCGCCATCAGTGTGGACACCTACGACGCAAACGGAAACCTGATCGCGACGCCGCGGCTTTCGAAGTCCTCGAAAAAATCGCGCTGAAGCGGAGCGCCATGACCGCCGGAAGGAAAAAAACTTTGCTTCCCGCTTGACGGATTGCGCGTCTTGCAGAAGAAGTCCCGCCCCTTGATTCAAAAATGAAAAACGCACCATTCCTTCTCTCCTCATTGTTGGCACTAGTGGCCGTAATCCTCAGCGTTGTGAGCTTCAGCGCTGCACAGAAAAATAACTCTCTGCAGGACGAACTGCGCAGGAAGCAGTCTGAGATTCAGGATCTCACGCAGACGGTCACGCTTCAGAATCAGGATTTTGAACGCATGAACGGGATCATCCAGACCGGTGCCCAAGTCGCTCAGAAGGCCGGCCCGCCGATCCTCCGCGACATGGGCTACTTCGCCGCAAAGGGCGACAAGGACATGCTCGGCATCATGAACAAATACAAGCATCAGGACTTCATCATGAAGCCCGAGGATGTGAAGGAAGTGGACAAGCAGATCGCCGAACTTCAGGTCAAGCAGGGGGTCAAGCCCGCCCCGGCAAACAACCCGCCGCCCTCGACCGGCACTCCCGCACCCCGCGTTCCGAATCCCTAATTCCAACCCCAGCATCCTACCAATCATGGACAACCAAGAACCCAGCAATCCCTTCGTCAGCATTCACGTCCCAATGGCCCTTCTGGCGCTGGCGATTTCGATGCTCTTCTTCAGCCAGATCAAAGGCGTCGGAACCTCCACGGAAACGATCCAATGGCAGAGTGGCAATGCGGACAAGCAAATCGCCGCGTACAAGGACGCCAAGGACAAATTGTCCAAGGCCATCGATGAACGCAAACCGCTCGTCGCCCAGTCCGAGGACCTGCAGAAGACATTCACTGATATGATGCGGGAAGTGAATGGACTTGCCGACAAGGGGAACGACAACGCGAAAAAGATCATCAACGGCTACGGCATCAAGGTTGCCGATAATCCGAAACCGGCTGACGCAAAGAAGTAACACCAGCCGCGCCTCGCGGTTTCTATCTTACACGACGGGCTTCCCTTTCCGGGAAGCCCGTTTTGTTTTCTTCGACATCGCGCCTTGCGCGGCGTGCGCAGGCGAAATCTACGGGCAGAGAGCAATCAGCCGCGCAGTGCGGCGGCTGGCCCGCTCCAGCAGCGATGCGGCTTCGCCCATGGCTTCGCCGATGCTGAGCGGGCGATCGGCGATCGGGATGAGCGCGTCGAAAACACCGGAGTCTTCTGCGGCGGATGTGATGGAACCGCCGAAGGCGAACACTCGTCGGCCTGACTTCCGGGCGAGCGCGGCGACTCCGGCGGGGCCTTTGCCGTCGAGCGTCTGATCGTCAATCCGTCCCTCGCCGGTAATCACGAGATCGGCGGCGGCGATGCGGGATTCGAGGTGCAGTGTCTCGGCGATCATGTCGAAGCCCGGGCGGATTTTTGCATTGCAGAAAGTGAGCAGCCCGAAGCCGAGCCCGCCGGCCGCTCCCGCGCCGGGGACATCGCGCTGGTCGCAGCCGAGATCCGTCCCGCACACGTCCGCCAGCCGCGACAGTGCGTGATCGAGCAGATCCACAGTCGCGGCATCCGCGCCCTTCTGCGGCCCATAGACCCGTGCTGCACCGCGCGTCCCGAGGAGCGGATTCTGCACATCGCATGCCGCGAAGATTTCCGGCAGCCGCAGCGCAGTCGGCCGTTCGATGCGCACGAGGGATGCCAGATTCCCAGGTGCGGTGGCAAATTCGTGCCCGCCGGGACCGATGAAACGGAATCCCAGCGCACGCGCCGCGCCTGCGCCGCCATCCGTCGTTGCGCTTCCCCCGAGGCCGACGAGAACGCGCTTCGCACCTCGCGCGACTGCGTGTGCGATGAGGATGCCGGTCCCAAAAGTATCCGCGCGGAGCGGCGCACGCTCATGGGGAGCGATCCGGTGCAGGCCGCTGGCTTCGCTCATTTCAAGGATTGCGAGACTTTCACCCGGCAGCCAAGCGTAGCGGGCCTCGATGGGGCGTCCGATCGCATCCTCGCTCGCGACCGTCACCCACTCCGCACCGAGTGCCACGGCGAGCGATTCGGCGAAGCCTTCGCCACCGTCTGCGATCGGTGCGAGATCGAGATGCGCATCCGGCCACACGGCGTGCAGTCCGCGCGCGATGGCCTCCGCCGCTGCGGGTGCGGAGAGCGAGCCTTTGAATTTGTCGGGAGCGATGAGGATGCGCACGGGGCCTGGCGGCAGCGCGTGGTATCACCGTTGCGCCTCGCAGCGCAAGGCGGGCGGTGCACTCTCCCTCGCGCAAAGGATTGACTCTGCCATGCATCGCTTAATCTAATTGAGCCATCCCACTTTCCCCTGTGAGCGCCCCGTCCACGCGACATCATCTTCAGGCATTCGGCATCGCCGCCGGTTTTGCGATCGTCTGCGCACTCGCGACGGTGCTGCTGTGCGCAAAGGCGGAGGATCGCTACATCCACAATTTCGCCGGTGAATTCGGCGACCTGAAACTGCAGGGCGTGGCATTGCAAAAGACCGCGTTCGCACAGCCGGACCTTCTGGTGCTCTACGGCAGCTCGGAACTCGTGTCGCCGGTGCCGGGCAAGGCGAGCGAATTTTTCGAGCAATACCCGACCGGCTTCCGTCCATTCCCGGTCGGGAAGCCGGGCACGACCTCGCTGGCGATCATGCAGAAAATCGCGTCGCTCGGGCGCTATATCGAGGGGCGCAAGGTCGCGTTCTCCATTTCACCGAGCTACTTTCTTTCGGAGGTGGTGAACCAGGAGTATTACGAGGGGAATTTCAGTGCGCTGCAGGCGATGGAATTCACATTCAGCACGCACCTCAGCCCGGAGCTGAAGCGCGCCGCTGCGCGCAGGATGATCCAATACCCCGAGACAGTGGAGGGAAACTGGACGCTCGAATTCGGACTGCGCCGGCTGGCTGGCGACACGTTCCTCGACCGCGCGCTCTACGCGGCGATCTGGCCCCTCGGAAAAATGGCGAACGCCGTGGGCCGCGCGCAGGATCACATCGAGGCCGGCCTGCACATCGCTGAAAATCTGGAGGAAAAAAATCCGAAGCCACACCGCATCGCGGGGCTGAACTGGAAGGAGATTTTGCGCAAGACGAGTGTGAAGGTGAAGACGACGCGACCGCCGATTGCGCCCCGTCTCACGAAGCGCACGAAGGGCTCGCGTGATGCGGACTTTTTGAAGACCCTCAAGGAAGCCGACGAGTGGGACGACTTCGAGCTGCTGCTGCGCACGCTGAAGGAAATGCGCACCGACGCGCTGCTGCTCTCGATGCCGCTGCACGGGCCGGATCTCGAGACGACCGGCGTTTCCGCCGAGGCGCGCAAGGCGTACGGCGTGGAGCTGAACCGGCTCGCGGCGAAATACGGCGTGCAACTCGTGTACTTCAGCGAGTACGAAAATGACCCGACATTTTTTGCCGACAATCTCGATCATCCGGGCGAGCGCGGCTGGATGCTCTTCAACAAGGTTCTTGACGATTTTTACCACCAGCCGCAGAAGACCAACAAATAGCGGGCAGCGTCCCACGTCCCCCAAAACTCCCATGGCCACAGCGATCCACGAACAAGTCATTGATGTCCTCGCCCGTGTCGCCGACACGGAGGAGGTGCGCACGAACCCCGACCTCGCGCTCTACGATCTGCAAATTCTCGACTCGATGAAGACCGTCGAGCTCATCGTTGCGCTCGGGCAGGAACTGAATGTGGAAATTTCCCCCGCGGAATTTGACCGCGACGCGTGGGCGACGCCGGCCAAGATGGTGGCCGATGTGGAGAAGCGGCTCGCCGCGTGATCGCGTTTGCAAAGAACTGGCTCGACGCCCATCCGCGGGCGCGGCCCGCGGTGCTGGCGATCTATTACCTCGCGATCATCGCCGTGCTCGCAGCCATGTATGGGCGCGGAAATTTTGAAACCCCGGAGTTTGTTTACGCGGAATTCTAGCCATGCACCTGCTCGACCAGATTGAAAAATACGGACGCACCGCACCCGACCGCCTCGCACATGTGAGCGGCGACCGGCGCATGACATTCGGCGAGCTGATCACGAAGAGCAACGCGCTCGCCGCGTGGCTCGACTCACAACTCGGCGAAAAGCGCAGCCCCGTGGCAGTGCACGGGCACAAGGAGCCGGAGATGCTCGTGGCATTTCTCGCCTCGGTGAAATCCGGCCGGCCATACGTGCCGATCGACTACATGACGCCGCAGCAGCGCATGGAGCGCGTGGTCGAAATCGCGGGCGCGGAAATCCTGCTCACGCCCGCGAAGGTCGCGGAGATCGTCGCGGCAGCAGGTGCGGCGGACTATCAGCGAAAGCCGCTCGAAACGTCCGACCCATTCTACATCCTCTTCACAAGCGGCAGCACCGGTGAGCCGAAGGGCGTGGTGATCACGCTCGCAAACCTCAATCACTACCTCGCGTGGATGCACGGCGATGGAAAATTCATCGAGGGTGGCGAGGTGTTTCTGAATCACGCGCCGTTCACCTTCGACCTCTCAGTGCATGACCTCTACCTCGCGCTCAGCTCGGGCAACACGATCTTCAGCCTCACCAAGGATCACATCACGAACCTGCGCGCGCTTTTCATCGCGCTGCGCGAATGCGGCGCGACGCAGTGGATGAGCACGCCGTCGTTCGCGCAGATGTGCATGATCGAAAAAGGATTCAACGCTGCGATGATGCCGGCCATGCGCGCGTTCTATTTTTGCGGCGAGACGCTCGCGCCGGAGACCGCATCGCAACTGCTCGAACGATTCCCAGGCGTCCCAATCTGGAACACGTACGGCCCGACCGAGGCGACCGTCGCGATGACGAAGACGGCCATCACGCGCGAGATCATCGCCCAGTGGAATCCTCTGCCGATCGGCCGTGTGATGACGGGCACGCGCGTGATCATCCGCGGCGAGGATGGCAAGGCTGTGCCGCCCGGCGAGCGCGGCGAGATCGTGATCGCCGGACCGAATGTAAGCCCCGGTTACCTGAAGCGCGACGATCTCACGGCAAAGGCGTTCTATCCACTCGATGAAACGCGCGCCTACCGCACCGGCGATTGGGGACGGGATCGCGACGGCATGCTTTTTTGCGAAGGCCGCATGGATGGCCAGATCAAGCTGCACGGCTATCGCATCGAACTCGGCGATCTGGAGGCAAATCTCCGCGCGCTGCCCGAGATTGCCGATGCGGTGGTGCTGCCGGTGCGAAAGGGCGAAGTGATTGATTCGCTCACGACCTTCGTGGTGCTAAGCGGGCCGAAGCAGGGCACCGATTTCGAGCAGGCCGCGAAGCTCAAGACGAAGCTCGGCGAGCGGCTGCCAGCCTACATGGTCCCGCGGAAGTTCCATTTCCTCGACAGCTTCCCCATGAACAATAACGGCAAGGCGGATCGGAAAAAGCTCGCGGAAATGCTGTAGCCACGCGGGTGATTTTCGATGAGTCCCTTCGCGAACTGGACCTTCTTCGGCCTGCTGCTGATCTACGCAGTGCTGCCGATTCTCGCGCTTGCCATTCCGCAGACGCGCTGGTCGCGCATCGCTGCGATGGCGGGCGTCGTGGTGTTTGTGCCGTTCATCGTGACCATCATCGTCGGGGCGATTTATCCAATCCGGGATGTCCCGATGGCGGCGCAGTTTGTCCACCAGTTGCACGCGAGTTGGTCGTTCTCGCTCTTTCTGCTGCTGGCGGCCGCGTTCGGAAATTCAAGCGCACGCTGGTGCTTCATCGTTACACTCCCGATCCTCGGATTCGTCTTCGCTCACCACGATAACACCGTGCTGCGACTCGCCGGCGCACATTTGCCGGAGGCAGGCGGCGCGATGCTCACACGTCCGTGGACGAATACGACCGCAGGCGTGGAATTTTCGCCGCTCTACCTTTTCCTCCTTTGCGTGGTGTGGCAGATCTGGGTGCCGTTCGCATTCCTCCGTTGGAAATCGAACCGCAGTTTTTACGTCGCGATGCTCCTCACTCTGGCACCGCTTTTGGCGAACAGGCTCATGCCCCTTGTCTCGCATGAGAGCGTCTTCGGATACCTCGGCATCAGTTACGTCACCTTCCGAGCGCTCGATGTGATTTTCTCCATCCGCGACGGCGTCGTGAAATCGCTCACGCTCGGCCAGCTCTTCGCGTTCCTGTTTTTCTTCCCGACTGTTTCCTCCGGACCGATCGATCGCTACCGCCGCTTCGGGCAGGACTGGTTGAAGGTGCGAACGCGTGGCGAGTTCCTGGACGATCTCGATTTCTGCATCCAGCGCGTGATGCGCGGCTTCCTCTACAAATTCATCATCGCCGCGCAGATCGATACGCACCTGCGCGTGCCGCTGCTGAAGGTCGCGGGCTTCTGGGGCTACGCGGGATACATGTACGTGTACACGTTCTACCTGTTCTTCGATTTCGCAG
>JBDSAR010000182.1:0-6503 GCA_039922035.1 Chthoniobacteraceae bacterium | reverse complement strand
AAAATATCCATGCCCGCCTCGGCGCTGTGCTTCACGAAACCGGCGACGACATTCGCGGGATAGCTCGTGTAGCCGACGGCGTTCGCTCCGCGCAGGAGCATCTGGAAACAGATATTCGGCACCGCCGCGCGCAGCGATCGGAGGCGCTGCCAGGGGTCTTCGTTCAGGAAGCGCATCGCGGTGTCGAAAGTCGCGCCGCCCCACATTTCCAGACTGAAAAGCTCCGAGGTGCGGCGAGCGACGGCGGGCGCGATCGTGAGCATGTCGGCGGTGCGAACGCGCGTGGCCATGAGCGACTGGTGCGCATCGCGGAAAGTCGTGTCGGTGATGAGCAGCCGCTTCTGCTTCAGCGTCCACTCGGCGAATTTTTTCGGCCCGAGTTCGAGCAGCAACCGCCGCGTGCCCTTTGCCGGCTCGACACGACCATCCCACTTCGGCGCGGGCGCGGCTTTCAACGGCTGCTCGGGCCGGTAGCCCTTCGCGTGCGGGTTGCCGTTGATGACGACGTTGCCGAGGAAATTGAGCAGCTTCGTTGCACGGTCGCGGCGGGGTTTGAAGTCGAAAAGCGCGGGCGTCGTATCAATCAGCGTCGTCGTCGCGGAGCCGCTGCGGAACACCGGGTGATTGATCACGTTTTCGAGGAACGGCGTGTTTGTCTTCACGCCGCGGATGCGGAATTCGCGCAGCGCGCGATCCATGCGATCCAGCGCGTTGTGGAAGGTCGAGCCGGTCGTGGTGATTTTCACCAGCAGCGAATCGTAGAACGGTGTGATGACCGCGCCCGCGTCGCCCATGCCCGCATCGAGCCGCACACCGTAGCCGCCCGCACTGCGATACGTGATGATCTTGCCGTAGCTCGGCGTGAATTTGTTCGCCGGATCCTCGGTGGTCACGCGGCACTGCACGGCGAAACCGTTGCGCTGGATTTTGTCCTGCGCGGGGATGGCGACCGTCTCGCTGTCGAGCGCGTGGCCCATCGCGATGAGGATCTGCGAACGCACAAGATCGATACCGGTGATTTGCTCGGTGACCGTGTGCTCCACCTGGATGCGCGGGTTCATCTCGATGAAAAACCATTCGTCGGTGTCGAGGTCCAAAAGGAATTCGACGGTGCCCGCGTTGTCGTAGCCGATCTCCCGCGCGATGCGCGCGCTCGCGTCGCACAATTCGTGGCGGACCTTGTCGGAAAGTCCGTAGCTCGGCGCGATCTCGACGACCTTCTGATGCCGACGCTGCACCGAGCAATCGCGCTCGTGGAGATGCACCGCGTTGCCGTGGCGATCACCCAGCACCTGCACTTCAATGTGCTTCGCGCGGCCGATGTAGCGTTCCAAAAATACCGCGCTGTTTCCAAACGCACGCTCCGCCTCGCCCTGCGCCTCGTCGAGCAGCGCATCGAGGTCGCCGGGCTTTTTCACCACGCGCATGCCGCGACCACCGCCGCCGAATGCCGCCTTGATGATCAGCGGAAAACCGATCTCCGCTGCGACTCTGAGCGCGACCTTCCGATCGCTCACCGGCTCCTCGGTGCCGGGCAGCGTCGGGATTTTCAATTTCTGCGTGAGCGCGCGCGCCGCGACCTTGTCGCCCATGAGGTCGAGCAGCTCCGGCTTTGGCCCGACAAAAGTGATGCCCGCCTCCGCGCATGCCGCAGCGAATTTCGCATTCTCCGAGAGGAATCCGTAGCCGGGATGGATCATGTCCACGCCCTTCGACTTCGCGAGCGCGACGATGCTTTCGATGTCGAGATACGCGCCGACCGGCCCCTTCCCCTCGCCCACGCGATACGCCTCGTCGGCCTTGAAGCGGTGCATGGAAAATTTGTCTTCCTCCGCGTAAATCGCGACCGTGCGCAGCCCGAGTTCCGTCGCCGCGCGCATGATGCGGATGGCGATCTCGGATCGGTTGGCGATGAGGAGTTTTTTCGCGGCGAGAATCGGCGTGTCTTTCTTGGCGGACTTCGTGGGCATAAAAATGGGGCCGCGTTGTAGGGCACCAGCCGCAATCCTGCGAGCGGAACTTTGCACACCGAAGCCGCCGACGGCAGGAGGCGGGCACTCTGAAAGGGTTGGCCGCATCGCCGCAGCACGGACCTTCATCGTTGAACAGCCCGCCTCCTTCCGTCGGCGGCTACCCGTAAAAAACAAGAGCGGCGCGGAGGCCCCCGGCACTCCGCGCCGCTCCATACCCAAATTCTCCCCGCTACTTCCTTTCGAAAACGACGCCCTTTTTGGATGCCTGCTCCCGCACGGCTTTAGTCACTGCGAGTCCGAGCGTGTTGTCCTTGCCTTTCTCCTTCATTTTTTCGGCGACAAATTTTTCGCGTTCGATGGCGAGGCCGCCGAGTTCCTTTTGCAGCGCCGCGCGCTCAGCGGTTTTCTTTTCCACAAACGACTTGCGCTCGTCCGCGCTCAGCTTCCGCATTTCCTCGGGCAGTTCCGCGTCCTTGAGCTTGGAAATGTCGAAGTCCTTCTGCTTTGCACGATCCACGAGATCCCAGTGGGCGTTGCTGTAGTTTGCCCCCGACTTTGACAGCGCGCGCTGCGCGAGCACTGAAGCTCCGGCGGGTGCGGCTGCCGCATTTTTGTCCTGCGCTTCCTGACGCGCCTTCGCTGCCGGAGCGGCGCTGCCGTAACCGATGTAGGTGCTGTTGAGCTTCGCATTCAGCTCGGCGATCTTTTTGTCCTGCGGCGCGGGAATGTCGGTCATGCGTGCGTCCTGATTGATGACGATGAACCTTCCATCCGCCAGGGCGGCGCCGTCCTTCCATTTTCCCTCGATGCCCTCGCGCTCCGGCCCGCAGTGAATCGTGTTCACGATGATCCCCTTGGCGATCGCGCCCTTGCACGACTCGACGTAGCTCACCGGCCCCTGCGTGAAGGGCTCATTGCCCGCGATGAAGATGGCCTTGTAGGTCTTCGGCGAATCGTCCCACGAGAGTTCCTTCGTCGCGTCGCGGATCACCCAGCCGCAGTATTCCTCGCCGCCATTCGTCTTCAGCGAAAAGAGCTGCTCGCTGAGCTTGTCGAGATCGTCGGTGAGCGGGACGACCTGGCGGACCCAGCCCTTTGTCTGGCTGAGTCCGTTGTTGCCGTATTCGTAGAGCGCGACCTGCACGCGCGGCGCCTTGCCGTCCTGCTTCGCGGTGGCGAATTCGTTGACGATGTTCCAGAGCTGCGTCTTGGCCTGAGCGATGAGGCCGTCCATCGAGTTCGAGGTGTCGAGCAGGATGGCGAGCTGCACGACCGGCTGGTCGGCGGCGGGTTTCACGGTTTCCGCGCGGGCTTGGAAAAGGATTCCGAGGGCGAGCGCGACACTGGCGAGTGAATGGATGAGTTTCATGGCGTGAGATTGGCACGCGCGACGGTCGCAGTTGTCAGGATCGCGTTCGGAAGTTGTCAAAGAAAAGTCACCGCGATTTTGCTCCCAGGGGAGAATTGGTTCGCATTTCAGGGGAGGATCGTCATTTAACTCCGCCCCAGAGACCCGTGAAAGTTCTCCTCATCGAAGACGAAACCAAGATTGCCTCCTACGTGACCAAGGCGCTCACCGGCGCGGGCCACACGGTCACCTCGATCCAGGATGGGCAGGAAGGATTCCTGATGGCGACGAGCGAGCCGTTCGACGTGATCATCCTGGACCTCGGGCTGCCGGGACGCGACGGGCTGGAGATTCTCGCGGGGATTCGCGAGCGCAGCATCAGCACGCCGGTGCTCATTTTGACCGCGCGCGGCGACGTGAAGGATCGCGTCGCAGGCCTGGACCGGGGGGCGGATGACTATCTTGCGAAGCCATTTTCCATGGAGGAACTGCTGGCGCGGGTGAATGTGCTGACGCGGCGCAAGGGCGAGGATTCGTCGCCGCTGCTGCACGTGGGCGACCTCGTGATGAACGAGACGACGCACGTGGTCACGCGCGACGGGAAGACCGTCCACCTTTCGCAGCGCGAATACGAGGTGCTGCATTTCCTGATGCTGAATGCCGGCAGAGTCGTGAGTCGCACGGAAGTGTGCGAGCACGTGTGGAAGAGCGCGCTCGCGAACGACACGAATGCCGTGGACGTGTACATCCAGCGGCTGCGCACGAAGGTGGATGAGGATGAGCCCGTGAAGCTGATCCAGACGGTGCGCGGGGCCGGCTACGTGATGGGTTCCCCCGACCGATGAAAAACATGCCGCTGTCTGCAAAGGTGGCGCTGTGGTCGCTCCTGCTCGCGGCACTCACGATGGGCAGCGCGCTGGTGGTGATGTCGCGGGTGCTGGAGCAGGAATTGGTGGCTGGGGTCGATCAGCGTCTGGAGCGCATCGCCAAGGACGTCTTTGTGGAACTGGATCGCCGTTCGGCAGAACCGCCCACGACAGTCACCAGGGAGATGATGCCGCGCAGCGTCGGCACTCTCCCTGTTGAAGTTCTCGGAGCGGATGGAACGCTGCTCTATCGCTCGGCGGGGCTGAAACAACTGACACTGCAAGGCGGCCCGGATGCCCCGCGCAAGATGATGCTCGGGAAGGCAGCCTACCGGGTGATTCCACGCAAACAGCGAGGACTGACCGTGCTGATCGGCTATCCGCTCCGGGGCACGGAACTCTCGATGGAGCGCGTGCGGACCGCGAGCTACGTGGCGCTCCCGGTGGCGGCGCTGTTCAGCCTTGTGGGAGGCTATTGGGTCGCAGGACGCGCGCTGAGACCGGTCCGCAAAATCACCGAGGCCGCGGCCCGCATCACCGCGGAGGATTTGCACCAGAGGCTGCCGGTCCCCGCTGCGCGCGATGAGATCCGGCTGCTCACCAATGTGCTCAATGACACGTTCAACCGGCTCGAGCGCAGCTACCAGCAGGCGGTCCGCTTCGCCTCCGATGCATCGCATCAGCTCAAGACCCCGGTGACCGTCATGCGCGCAGCCATCGAGTCCCTCCTAGCGGATGCAAGCCTGCGCCCGGAGCAGAACGCCGTACTGAACGATCTGCTCGACCAGACACGCAGGCTTTCCTCTTTGACCGAAGGGCTGCTGCTGCTCGCGCGGGCGGACGCCGGCGGCATCGTCGCACAGCCTTCCGAGGCGGATCTGATCCCGATCCTCGACCGTTGCATCGAGGATGCGGAGGTGCTCGGTTCGAACCAGCAAATCCGGATCGAGCGGGATTTGCCGCCGGACCTCTTCGCGCTGGCCGACCCGCAGCGGACGGAGCAAATCCTCCTGAACCTGCTCGAAAATGCGGTGAAGTACAACCGGCAGGGCGGCGTGATCCGCGTCCGCGCAGGCGAAAGGCGCGACGGGATCTTCATTGCGGTCGCAAATTCCGGCCAGTCCATCCCGCCGGAACGCATGCCGTGGATTTTTGATCGTTTCTCGCGCGGCAATCGCGACGAATCGCGCGCCGGCCACGGCCTCGGCCTGAGCATCGCACGGGAACTCGCGGCAGCCCAGGGCGGCGATGTACGGCTGCTTCATTCGGATGAAAATATGACGGAATTTGAGCTCCGGCTCGTGCCGCCCGGCGGGAAGACCTCGGACAACCCGCTCATCCCGCTGCTCACACCGCCGCCGACGCGCGTAGCCTTGCCGAACAGGGCGTGAATTCCCGGTTGACACACGGGGCCCGTGAACTAGAGTGCGCGCCCTTTTTCCAACGGCACTGTGCCGCTGGCAGAGGGGAAAACAAACCAAACCGCAGGAGGGCAAAACCGCCCGCCAGCACTGCAAAAACACATGTCCCTAAAACGCTCCAAACGATATCGCGCCGCCGCGGAAAAGCGCGATGACAAGAAAGTCTATCCGTTCGCCGAGGCCATCGCCGCTCTCAAGGCGATGCCCGCCACCAAGTTCGACCAGACCGTGACGCTCTCGTTCCGTCTCGGTGTCGATCCCAAGCAATCCGACCAGATGGTCCGCGGCACGTGCCCGCTGCCGCATGGCTCCGGAAAAGTCGTCCGCGTGCTCGTCTTCGCCGAAGGCGCCGCCGCCCAGGCCGCGAAGGACGCTGGCGCTGAATATGTCGGCTACAAGGACATGATCGAGAAGTGCGTCGGTGGTTTCCAGGATTTCGATGTCGCAGTCGCGACTCCCGGAGCGATGGCGGAAGTCCGCAAGCTCGGCAAAGTCCTCGGACCTCGCGGCCTCATGCCTAATCCGAAGACCGGCACCGTCACCGAAGACACGGCGAAGGCCGTGCGCGAAGTGAAGGCGGGCCGCGTTGAGTTCAAGCTCGATAAGAACGCGAACATCGCGGTGCCCGTCGGCAAGTTCAGCTTTTCACCGCAGCAGCTCGTGGAGAACGGCTCGGCGGTCATTGACGCCGTCATCAAGGCGCGTCCCGCGACTGCGAAAGGCCGCTTCGTGGACAACATCACCCTCAGCGCGACGATGACGCCCGGCGTCACCGTGGACGCCGCACAATTCCTGAAGTTCGCCTAACCCGAGGACCTATACCATGCATCCTGCAAAAGCATCCGTCGTCACCGACCTCAACAAGCGACTCAACGATTCGCCCTTCATCTTCGTC